>NZ_JAVHZY010000033.1:0-45946 GCF_031119655.1 Phocaeicola sp. GP0067 | reverse complement strand
GCAGCTTAAAGAAAATGAACAGATTTGTATAGTGATGAACAAAAAAGAGGTGCATCGTGCATTACGACACACCTTCTTGCACCACAGAAATACACACTGAAAATCAATACTTTATACTTCTTGTAAAACCACGGGTGCAACCTCGTTTCTTGCACCGCCTCCTGCTTTTATGCTTTTCCTGTAATCCGGTGATTCCGAAAAATAAAAAATCCCCCGAAACATTTCCCTTTTTCGGTCAAAATCCCTATATTTGCATCAGTTCCAAGAGCAAAGCGAAGCAATGCAGCGAAACCCGCACAGCTACCAAATCGCTACCGGCTACCGAACTTTCAACTCTTTAAGTCTTATCTACCAACCGATTACAAAAAAACGATTGTTTTTTCCTCAAAGAGACGACCGTCTTGCGCATAGGTGTGTATCTTGTAGACGTGCTTGATGAAGCGCATGGGTACACATTCATAGCGGACACATATTCAGGTAGCGATGGTAACCAGCCGGGCGTTATTGATGTCAAAATCAGGATCGTCGGGATAAACGTCATGTTCCTCCTGCTCCATCTCATAATGCATGCCACGTTTGGCCCCATTGTTCTTTCTGGCTTTACGCTTATCTGCTTCGCTTCTCTCTTCTGCCGCTCTTCCTCCGGCAATGCAGGTTGAGGGGGTTGTTGCTGTTCGGATGTGTTTGATACAAGTTTGGCGATCCCCTTAGTAAGACGCTGTTGCTTGCTAAGAGATTCGCCTTTTTGAAGAAATCAAATAGCTAATATACAGTATATTACATTAAATCATAAAACATTTTCGCAACCGTACTGACTTCAATGACACTCCATTTAAGATAAAAGACAAAATCTGATAAGAGATCTCATAATTGCCTATATGGGGGTTAAATGTCGGCAACTCAAAACTTCCACCTTCCAGACGCTTGTAGTACAGGAGAAAGCCATCACCATCCCAACGCAGTATTTTTACACTCTGCCGGTTTTTGCCAAAGAATAAAAATACATCTCCGGAAATGGGGACAACTCCTTCATTTGAGAGCGTATGATTTTGAATAAACCGTCAATGCCAAGGTTCATACGGACAAAGCCCTGGTACAGATAGTATCGATTGGCTGATGTTAGAGAATACATGGATCTCCCTCCTTTCTTTCGTAATCGCGTAACATTTTAATAATACCCCCGGGAGTGGTCCGTTTGACCAAAATGGTGGTTCCACTGTTAAAGGTGATTGTGATCCCGGAAAGACTAAACTCTTCTTCCGACAACATGGCGGGGGCTATTTGAGTGAACGAAGGAGAGGAAGTTGTCGGTCGGGAGGGTTCAACGCCACCATAATAATCACGGACCATATCCGCCTTGGCTTGTTTAACGCTATAGTCCCGTCTGGACATCCAGGAACTCATACTTCCAAAAGTGGTATGCTGATCGCGGCAAACATCGGCTAAAGAACAATTGTAGTCTACTTTCAATACTTCAAGGAAATGTTTCCAAGTTTTTCCAAATCGATTTTCTGCTAAATCCATAATGATTCATTTTTATACATGGCAAAAATATAAGAATGAAAAATGGGCGACAAGATAGAATCGCGGAGACGCTTACTCCAATTCCGTATTTTTTATATGTATGTATTTGTTTATCAGTGGTTATAGTATTTGATATTTTAGAAACTAAAAGATTGAGGGTATCTGTATAAAGCAATAATTATCTATGATTTAGATAGATTTTATAGTGAAAAGTTCCCAAATTACATAGAGGGGCGTAAATTTGTCCCCCCGTATGTGGCTTGGGGGACAAACGGGGGACAAAAATATTGAAAAATAGGCATAACAAAAGAAAATACCTTTCCTAAAACTATTATTTTGCCATATTTAAGTCGTTTTTAGTCAGTATTTTAGATTGTTTGTAATTGTAACTATATGATAGTTAGGTTACTTCCCGATATAAATCACAAGAAAATATAAGCACTGCAAAAATAGTATGTGTCATTCCCTGAAAAAAGTTGACTCGCAAAATCAAAAAAACAAATGCGAATCAAACATTCACTCAAACGGGAGCTTTATCATGGGAAAGCGATGGATCTATACTTCAAGGAAGGTATATGCGGAACCCATATCTGCAAGATTCTGCCCATATCTCGCGCCACTAAAAATCATGGCTGCACACATAGTAATATTCTGAGCAGAAAAATATATTTAATATACTTTGATATTAAAATAATTGCTACCTTTGTGCCATGAACAATCCATTGCAACAATTAGGAAATATCCCTGTTACTGCTTCCGTTTTGGAGTCCCTGTTCCCTCATATCAGGGGCGGAAGCCAGAAACTCAGGTTGCTTGAGCGTGACAAACAGATAATACGTCTCAAGAAGGGACTTTATGTGTGTAGTCCGGAAATAACGGGGAAAACCCTTTCGACAGAATTGATAGCCAATCATCTGTATGCCCCTTCGTATGTTTCCATGTCATCGGCTCTGCGCTATTATGGGCTGATACCGGAAGAGGTTTACACCAAACAGTCCATGACTTTGAAGTATGCCAAGAACTTTGACACGCCATTTGGACGGTTTGAATATACGCATATCTCGAAGGCCGCATTCTCTGTTGGGCTGACAAGCATCAAGAAAGATGGCTACGCGTTTGTGATGGCTACACCTGAAAAGGCTCTGTGTGATCTGATTGCCAATTCTTCAAAAGTGAATTTGCGTTATCTGAAAGATGCCGAAATTTATCTGGAAGAGGATATCCGGATGGAACGAGAGGATTTTTTGCAGATGGATGCCCGGTTGTTTGAGGAATATATCAAGGTCGGCAAAAAGGCCGATTCAATCCGTACTTTACTTAAATTGCTGAAGAAATGAAGAATGAGATTTATGACAATATGCTCTCTGCATATAGTGTGACAACAGAACAAGAAAGGTGTAATGCCATATTTGAAGTAAACCAGCAGGTGATACTTGCCGGGCTCTACAATGGCGGTTTCTTCGATGTGGCCGCTTTCTATGGCGGTACCTGCCTCAGAATTTTTCATGGTCTCCAACGCTTCAGCGAGGATATGGATTTTTCCCTCCTGGCTCCCGATGACAAGTTCGATTTCACGAAATACTTCCAGCCGATAATAGATGAATTTGCCATTGTCGGTCGTGAGGTGGAGATTAAAAAGAAAGACAAAAAGAGTTTTGGTAAGGTGGAATCCGCTTTCCTGAAAGACAATACGGATGTATATGACCTGTCTTTCCAGACCGATAAATCCATAAAAATCAAAATTGAAGTTGATACCCAGCCACCGTTGAATTTCAGGACTGAGCAAAAGCTGCTTCTACAGCCTCACTCCTTCATGACACGCTGTTTCACTTTACCGGATTTGTTTGCCGGGAAGATGCACGCATTGGTGTATAGGGGTTGGAAAAACAGGGTGAAAGGTCGTGACTGGTATGATTTTGAATGGTATGTCCGCCACAATGTTCCTCTTGATTTTGCCCATCTCGCAGAGCGTATCCGCCAGTTTAACAATGAAGAAATCGGGCAGGCAGCGTTCATGGCTCAATTGAAAGACAGATTGGCTTCGACTAATATCAATCAAGTAAAGAACGATGTCCTTCCGTTTGTCAGGAACCCCAAGGAACTCGACATCTGGTCAAACGATTATTTTGTCCAGTTGGCGGATATGATGAAGTTTGAATAGTTACTATTAATATTACTGATTATGGCAAAACAGATTTTGATAGGCATTACGGAGCGGGAATTGAGTGAGATTGCGCATTATCTTATGATATATTTCCCATATAACGAGGAAATGTGCAGCTATACGGATGCATGGATGGGGGAACTTTATGAGAACAAATATCCGCTAGTTGCTAAGGGTATGTGGTCGGGAATAATCGATTTGAAAACACATAAACTGCTGAATTGGAAGCCTGAATATGGGGATCTGTACCTGCAGGCCAAGATATGCGACAGCGGAACATATTTCCTGCTCGATAAAGATAAAAAGGTGATATGCAAGATAGCCGGTTATGTGCCAAACGGTCTGGTTCCGGATTCGGATGACTGTGGAGACTATATCCGTTTGAGGATCAATAGTGACGGTACGATAGAAAATTGGCCTGAGAATCCAGACTGTTCCGATTTTATCGAAGGATCCGAGTCTGTAGAAAGGATTGATATGGACATTGAAGAAGAACCGATACTGGATACTAGAGTTGAGTTCACTTACAGTCAACTTATGTCAAAGCTGCTTCGGTTGCCTAAATTTTTGCAGTTGGAAATAGGAAAGGCGTTAGTGGCAAATGCCTCGGAAGGATTTGAGAAATCGGACGAATGAGTATGTTTTACTTTTTAATCAGATTATTTTGCCATCTTATTTTTTATCGCGACATTTGCATTACGATAAACTTGTAACGAAATAATGGAAATAATTGGAATAATATGAAGCCTAATAATCCTTTCCTCATTTCGGGATATTACAGTCCTGAATTCTTTTGCGACAGAGAGCAGGAGACAGGAACTATTCTTGATGCGCTCCACAATGGGCGCAATGTGGCATTGATAGCACCACGCCGTATGGGTAAGACAGGACTGGTCCGTCATGCTTTTTATCGTTTGAAAGAGGAACAGCCTGATATTGTCACTTTCTATTTGGATACATACTCAACCCAGTCATTAGGAGATTTTGTAAGATTGTTTGCCAGTACGGTATTAGGGCAGTTGGACTCCGTTCCGCAAAAGGCTTTGAGTCGGATACGTCAATTTGTCCGAAGTTGCCGTCCTGTCTTTACTTTTGATGAATTGACAGGTGTTCCTAAGGTGACGATAGATGTGGCTCCGGCAGAGGAAGAAAATACTTTGAAAGAGATATTCGAGTATTTGGGTTCATCGGAGAAACGGTGCTATGTCGCCATTGATGAGTTCCAGCAGATTACAGAATATCCGGAGAAAGGAGTCGAGGCTTTGTTGCGTTCCTATATTCAGTTCCTGTCCAATGTGAACTTCATCTTTGCCGGCAGCAAGCAGCATATGATGCAAGAGATGTTCACTTCATCGAAAAGGCCGTTTTATCAAAGTACGCAACCTCTCACAATCGGACCGATACAACAGGATGAATACGCAAATTTTGCTACAGGGCATTTTTCTTTACATAATCTGGAACTGTCTCAGGATATTTTCAATTCGATTTATGAAAAGTACGAAGGACATACCTGGTATGTGCAGTGTCTTCTTAATCGCCTCTATGGATACGACCGCGATGTGGATATGAAACTGGTTGCATACGCCATAGATCAGATTTTATCCGAGTACAGCTACACTTATGCAGACATGCTGAAAGCATATTCTTCCGGTCAGGTGCGACTGTTGAAAGCAATCGCCAAGGAGGGCTGTGTCAAGGAAGTTTTGGCCGGGGATTTTATCAGCGCCTACAGGCTTCGTGCTGCAAGTAGCGTGAGTGCAGCATTGAAGAAACTGCTGGGAAACGAACAGGTTTATCAGACTTCTGGCGGTTACATGATATATGACCGCTTTATGGGCGAGTGGTTAAGGAGGCAAGGGTTTTGAATCATTGTTGTGTAATTAATTAGTTTTATATCTAATATGTCATTCGAAATAATTGTTGATTGTATAATGGCTTTAGGTGCCTTGGCTACAGCTGCAACTTTTGTTCTTGTTCTCATAAATCAGAAAGGGACACAGAAGCAGATTGACAGCCTGTCGCAAATGGCAGAGATGTTTTCTCGTCATTATCAATTGGAACGTATTCAAGCTGGAAGCAATATATATCCGAAAATTCAGATAAGTTTGAAGGATGATTTGATGTGGGGACTGAAGATTCAGGTTAAAAATAACTCATATCCGGTAGAAGTGTACCGGATTATAATATATGAACCTCGAACACATTTGGATATAAAATTGAAACCTAAAAGTGAATATATTCAAGTACGGCAAGGGGAGACAAAATGTATTTTACCAGGCGAATTAAGTCGTCAATCGCTATATGCTTTTGGCGCATCGATAAGAATATATCTTATTACGCCTTTTGAGGAAGCATACGAGATACGGTATATGGCTACAGACAATCAAAATTGCTATCAGTCTGAGCCAATTCCTATACTATATTCCAAAGATGAGCATGAATCTTCAAAAACGCAAGTTACTCAAATCAAACAATATTCGATACATGGAGGCATTCAGGGAACCATAAAGGACAACTTCCCGGAAGTCGCAAGAGAATTAGATGATTGATTTGGCTATTATAGCGGAATAATAAATGAAAAAACTAAATGAATTTATTATAAACAAGATAAATCATTATGGCAGTAAAAAAGTCAGAACTATATAGTACATTGTGGAAATGCTGCGACGAGCTTCGTGGCGGTATGGATGCAAGCCAATACAAGGATTATGTGTTGGTAATTCTTTTCGTTAAGTACATCAGCGATAAGAGTCGCAGTGACGAAGGGTTTGATATTGATATTCCTGGCGGCTGTTACTTTGAGGATTTTGTTGCCCTCAAAGGCAATCCGAATATTGGGGAGGAGATGAATAAAAAGATGGCAGCACTTGCCGAGGCTAATCAACTTGATGGCGTTTTTGTTGCCGACTTTGAAGACGATGCCAAGCTCGGTAAGGGAAAGGATAAGGTTGAAACTCTCAGTAAACTCATTGCAGTTTTCCAGAATGAGAACCTCGATTTTAGCAAAAACAGAGCTGCCGATGACGATCTTATAGGAGATGCTTACGAGTATTTAATGAAAAATTTCGCCACCGAGAGCGGTAAAAGTAAGGGTCAATTCTACACACCGGCAGAGGTCAGTCGTGTGATGGCCAAAGTCATCGGATTGGGCAATGCCAGAAATGGGAAAAAGACAACTATCTATGACCCTACTTGTGGCTCGGGGTCTCTGCTTCTGCGTGCTATATGTGAGACTCCAGATGGAGCGACCATCTATGGTCAGGAGAAAGACAATGCAACCGTTGGCTTGGCAAAAATGAATATGATTCTCCATAATGAGATCTATGCTGACATCAAGCAGGGAGACACGATTAATGACCCTCAGTTCAAAGATGACGACCAACTCAAGACATTTGACTACATTGTCGCAAATCCACCGTTTTCTACAAAGTCTTGGTTGAAAAGTGCAAAGACTGAGGATGTATACCATCGTTGGGGAGAGGGTATTAAAATCGGAGTTCCTCCGGAAAAGAATGGTGATTATGCTTTTCTACTCCATATTGTGCGCTCTCTGAAACAGACCGGTTGTGCAGCTTGCATTTTGCCTCATGGCGTTCTATTTAGAGGTAATGCAGAGGCTCAGATTCGTAAATATCTCGTTGCAGAGAAACGATACATTAAGGGAATCATAGGACTACCAGCTAATCTCTTTTATGGTACAGGTATTCCGGCTTGTATCATTATCATTGAGAAGTCGGAAGCAGCAGGTCGTAAAGGGGTGTTTATGATCGATGCTAAGAATGGATATATTAAAGACGGAGCAAAGAATCGTCTGCGGGAACAGGATATTCGCCGCATTGTCGATGTTTGGCAAACACAGCGCGATGTACCTCATTATGCGCGCTTTGTGCCTATGGAGGAGATTGAGCGTAACGATTACAATCTCAATATTCCTCGTTATGTATCTGCTCCCGACACTGAGATTCTGCAAGATATCGATGCACACCTTCATGGAGGTCTACCCAAACACGATATAGATCAACTTGAGGCCTATTGGGAAGTGTGCCCGTCACTTTGTAATGATCTCTTTTGCGACCATCCTACACGTAAAGGTTACTATTCTCTGGAGTGTAACCCGGATGCGGTACGTGATGCCGTTGCCGAGAATATTGATTTCCGTAAGCAGAGCGATGCTTTTCAGAGTAGTTTTACGGAGTGGTGTAATTGTCATCGCAAACAACTTTACTCCCTCGTATCCGGATTTGCACCCAAGAAACTTATTGAGCAACTGAGCAACTCATTGTTAGAGATTTTCAGGGTTGATAAGTCGCTTGTCGATGCGTATGATGTCTATGACTGCCTGATGAATTACTGGAGCGAAACGATGCAGGATGATTGTTATATGATTTCGTCCGGAGGCTGGACGGTGCAACTGTACACTCCACAGCCTGCTTCCAAGAAGAAAGACGAAAAGAAGAAGGAGAAAAAGGCCGTCGCTCCCGAAGATGTCGTTTGCGACCTGCTTCCTGTACCAATTGTTATTGATGAATATTTTGCAGAAAAGCGGGATGTTATCGCTGCTGCTGAAGAGTTGCTGGGGCAAAATGAGGCGCAGCTTGCTGAACTGGTCGAGGAACAAGCGGATAATTATCTTGATGAGGACAATTTCCCCGATAGTAAGATGACCGATGCCAATGTAAAAAAACGAATTAAGGCACTCGATAAGAGAACTGATGCCGAAGAGATTGCCGTACTGCAAAAGTACCTCGATCTAAAAGGCGATATATCACTCAATAAGAAACTGATTAAAGAACGTAAGTATGACTTGCTTACTGCTTTGGTAGTCAAGTATGCCGATTTGTCCGAGGCAGAAATCAAGCGCCTGGTTATCGAGAAAAAGTGGTTCACATCGCTTGCCTTGCGTCTTGACTGTGAGATGCAACGAATCAGTCAGCAACTTACCTCCAAAGTATTGGCTCTTGCAGAGCGTTATGCCCAAACGCTTCCCGAGATTGATGCCGATATAACCGACCTAGAGGCAAAAGTTGCAGCACATTTGAAACAGATGGGATACTGATATGAGAATCGAGGTTACAAAGCGGGGTAATTGAATATTATTAAAACGTAAGTAATGGATATACCACAAGGATATAAGCAAACCGAGTTGGGAATAATACCCGATGATTGGGAGGTAAAACGAATATCGGATTTTACCTCGATTATTACGGGCGGTACTCCTAGTACTCTACGACCGGAGTATTGGGGTGGAAATATTATGTGGATGAGTTCTGGAGAACTAAATAAGAAATTTGTTTTTGATGTTGAAGGTCGAATAACTACTGAAGGATTATTAAATTCAAGTACACATATGATACCTCCATTTTGCGTGTTAATTGGTTTAGCGGGACAGGGGAAAACGAGAGGGACAGCTGCATATAATTATATTTCTCTATGTACCAATCAATCAATAGCAGCAATACTACCTAATGATAAATACGATTCGCTATACTTATATTATGTTGTAGATAGTAAGTATGATTATTTACGATTGCTTTCATCTGGAGATGGTGGACGCGGTGGATTAAATAAGAATCTTCTTAATTCTCTTGAGATTGTTTTCCCGAAAACTATTGCTGAGCAGCGGGCTATTGCGGAAGCGCTGAGTGATATAGATGGATTGATTGCAGCATTGGATAAGAAAATCGCCAAGAAACGCCTGATTAAGCAAGGGGCGATGCAACAACTCCTAACCGGCAAAAAACGCCTTCCAGGCTTTACCGACTCATGGGTAGAAAAGAAGTTAGGTGAGATTTTAGATTATGAACAGCCTCAGCCGTATTTAGTTGTATCAACTGACTATGTTGATAGTGGTATTCCTGTCCTTACTGCAGGTAAATCTCGGATATTAGGTTATACGACTGAACAATTTGGCATATACAATAAGTTGCCTGTTATTATTTTCGATGATTTTACTACGGATAGTAAATATATATCGTATCCATTTAAGGTGAAGTCATCAGCAATGAAGGTGCTTTCACTAAAAAACAATGATTACGATTTGCGATTAGTATATGAGTTGATGCAGCAGATAGATTTTCCGCTTAAAGATCATCAACGATATTGGATTTCAGAGTATAGTCAATTGACAATATCCATACCCAAAGATAGAGAAGAACAGACAGCAATAGCTACAATTCTGACCGATATGGATAAGGAGATAGCCGACCTTGAAGCCAAACGGGACAAATATAGCCTCTTAAAATCGGGCATGATGCAAAAGCTATTAACGGGTCAAATAAGATTAAAAATCAACCGAATATGAAGATACAAGAAGTACATCTGAATAAGTTTAAGAGATTCACAGATTTAACGATTAAGGATATACCAGAATCTGTCAAATTAGTGGTTTTGGTGGGACCAAATGGATGTGGAAAAACATCTATTTTTGAGGCCTTTAATCATTGGTATAAGTATAAAGGATATCGTTCATGGAACAGTTCTGATGTGGATTATTTTGTTAAAAGTGGAGATGTCCAAGATGTTAAATCCTCAACATGGTATGATGGTAGAGTAACAATTAATGCATACGATGAAGCATTAAATAGTGCAGATAACATTAAAGGATGCTTTTATTTTCGTACGGCACATAGAAACGAACCTGATTTTACGACTCAGACCTTATCAAAGCAGAATGATCCTAAAAATAATTTTAAATTTAACACGCTAATGACCACAGATGCCAGTGTTTCCGAAAATTATCAACGATTGGTTTCACATACACTTTCTGGTGTTTTTAGTGCTGCAAATGAAGATAAAACAGTAAAGTCTCTTAAACAAGAACTTATTGGGAAAATTGCAGAATCGTTAAGTCGTGTATTTGATGATTTGCAGTTATCGTCTATTGGAGAACCATTAGTAAATGGAAGTTTCTATTTTACTAAAGGGCGATCTCTCAATTTTCATTATAAAAATTTATCTGCAGGAGAAAAGTCAGCTTTTGATATTATACTTGATCTAGTTATTAAAGGAGAGTACTTTGACAATACCGTTTATTGTATTGATGAGCCTGAAGCTCATATGCATACAGCATTGCAAGCTAAATTACTGGCAGAAATGTATAATCTGATAAATGATCAGTCTCAACTTTGGCTCGCAACACATTCGATAGGGATGTTGCAACAAGCAAAAGAACTCGAGAGCCAACATCCTGGGAGTGTGGTTTTTTTGGATTTTAGTAATATAGATTTTGATGAAAAGACAACGATAACACCAACAACTATAGACAAAACTATTTGGAATAAATTTGTAGAACTCGCTTTTGGTGATTTCGCCAAATTAATTGCACCAGAAAGAATTGTATTCTGTGAAGGCGATGTTAAGGGGCGAAAGTATAAAGATTTTGATGCTCAGATTTATAGTAAAATATTTTCATCTAAGTATCCGACAACTTCGTTTGTGTCGATTGGCTCTTGTTTGGATATAGAGAATCCAAATAATATCAGTATGAAAATAATTTCTCAAGTGATGCAAAACTCTGAAATTATTAAATTTGTTGATCGAGATGATAAGAGTACGGAAGAAGTCGCTGAGTGTACTGCAAAAGGTATAAAAGTATTAAATCGACGTCATGTTGAAAGTTACATACTCGACGATGAAATTATAACAAAATTGTGCAATGCTGTTGGTAAGCCAGATAAAATAGCTGAGTGCATAACTGCCAAAACAGAAAAAATCGCAGCAAGTACTGCAAGAGGAAACGCTGCTGATGATATAAAATCTGCGAGCGGTGAAATTTATGTTGAATTAAAACGTATTCTTAATATGACAAAATGTGGTAATACCAAAGATGCGTTTTTTAGAGACACATTAGCACCTCTAATTACGGAAGATACCTCTGTATACAAGGAGTTGGAACGAGAAATATTTAGTTAATATGGACACAAACATAGGGGCAAAGGAGCGTGTAACGCAAAACAGGCTGATAGGACTTTTTAAGAATGTCTTAAAGTACACCTATCTTGGGAATTGGGAGACTCGTGAGGATAACGCCAATATCGAAGAAAAGTTGCTTACAGCATATCTCTCGCGGCGTGGCTATACCGACAAGGAGATACGGAGTTCAATCGTGAAACTCAAGCAGTCGGCAAACTCCCTTGGAGGCGGATTGTATAATGCCAACAAGGAGGTATATACCTTTTTGCGTTATGGCGTGAATATTCAGGCTGAGGTGACTGAAAAGAAAAAGATGGTACATCTTATCGACTGGGCCAACCCGATGGAGAATGATTTTCAGATAGCCGAGGAGGTAACCATTCAAGGCGCAAGTGATCGTCGCCCCGATCTGGTCGTGTATGTTAATGGTATTGCTCTTGCTGTAATCGAGCTCAAGCGTAGTACGGTCTCTGCCCATGAGGGTATTCGCCAGAATATCCGTAATCAACAGGACGGTTATATTCCTCGATTCTTTACGACTATACAGTTGCTGTTTGCAGGCAACGACACGGAGGGATTGCACTATGGTGTAATCAAAACTCCCGAAAAATTCTGGTTGCGTTGGAAAGAACCGTGTGGCGAGCCATGCCAGCCATCGCATTTTACAGCAAAGGAGTATCCCAATGAGCTGGATCGTAGTGTGTTGCAGTTCTTTGAGCCTGTAAGGTTATTAGAGTATATCCATGATTTTATCATCTTCGACGGAGGGATAAAGAAGACTGCACGTCCCAATCAATATTTCGCTGTCAAAGCAGCTCAACCCAGAGTTCGCAAGAAGCAAAACGGTATTATATGGCATTCGCAGGGTTCAGGCAAATCGCTTACAATGGTATGGCTGGCTCAGTGGATACGTGAAAACGTAAGCGATGCTCGTGTGGTAATCATTACCGACCGTGATGAGCTGGATAAACAAATAGAATCAGGTTTTAAAGATGTAGGTGAGCAGATTCAACGAGCCAAGAGTGGCGGTAAGCTGATTGAGATGCTCAATGCCGCCGAACCCTGGTTGATTTGTACGTTGATTCATAAATTTGGCAATAAGAATGACAGCGATGCCATATCGGTAGGAAATAAGAAAGCAAGTAAGTCGCTCGACTTGTATCTTGAAGAATTGGCAAAATCGCTCCCGGCTGACTTTTGTGCGAAGGGTAATATTTATGTTTTTATTGATGAATGTCATCGCACACAAGGAGGCATGCTTCACGAAGCCATGAAGCATATCATGGGCAACGATGTGATGCTGATAGGTTTCACAGGTACGCCTCTGCTCCATACGGATAAGAAGAAATCGATAGAGACCTTTGGCTCGTATATTCATAGTTATAAGTTTAATGAGGCAGTAAAGGATAAGGTTATTCTAGACTTGCGCTATGAGGCTCGGAATGTAGAACAGTACTTGGGCAAACGAGAGAAAATTGATGAGTGGTTTGACACGAAGACAAAAGGGTTGAGTTCTGTGGCTCGTGCCGCTTTGAAAGAGCGTTGGGCAAAGATGGAAAAGCTGTTTAGCAGCAAGGAGCGTATCGACCGCATTGTTGCAGATATTTGTCAAGATATGAGCACCAAGCGGGCTCTGGCAGGTGGTTATGGGAACGCCATGCTCGTGGCCGACAGTATTTATCAGGCATGTCGTTATTGGGAGGTTTTTCAATCGACAGAGTTGAAAGGGCATTGCGCTGTGGTTACAAGTTACGATGCAAGTACCGCATCGGTAAAAGACGAGTATCAGGGTGATGGAGAGACCGAGGACCTCACCAAGTATGAGGTATATCAAAAGATGATTGGCGATAAAACGCCGGAACAGTTTGAAACTTGGGCGAAAAAGGAGTTTACAGACCATCCCGGAGACATGAAGTTGCTGATTGTCGTAGATAAGCTATTGACAGGATTTGATGCACCGTCGGCAACCTATCTCTACATTGACAAAAAAATGCGCGACCATAATCTTTTCCAAGCAATCTGCCGTGTGAATCGAGTAGATAGTGAGGAAAAAGATTTTGGATATATTATTGATTACCAAGATCTGTTTGGAGCAGTAAAAAGTGCAATCGAGGATTATACAAATGGGGCATTTGATGGTTATGATGACGACGATATCGAAGGCCTTCTTTCGGATCGTCTTACCGAAGGTCGCAAAGCTTTGGAAGAATCTTTACAAGCGGTCTATACGATGTGTGAAGTGATACATCCGCAAACGCGAGAAGGCTATTTTGCGTATTTTGTATATGCCGAAACAACACCTGTGGAAGATCAGCAAAAAGAGTGTGAGGAGAATGCCAATAAACGCGAGACCTTCTATAAACTTGTGTCGCGTTTGGTGCGTCGTTATATTGATATAGCCAATGAGATGGAACAGGCTGGCTATACCACAGAGGAGGCTGCTGACATCAAAAAGCAGGTTGATTATTTCAATGATATCAAAGATGAGATAAAATTAAAAAGTGGAGATGCACTCGATCTTAAATATTACGATCCGGCAATGCGTCAGCTTATTGATAACTATGTGCGAGCTGAAGATAGTGAAAAACTGGTCGATTTAGCTGATATTTCGTTTCTCGACTTGATTGATACGCAGGGTGATAAGGCAATCGATTCACTGCCAAAGAAAATCAAGCAGAATGAGCGTTCTGTTGCAGAGATTTTGGCGGCAAATATGCGAAAAATGATTATCAGTGAACGACCGAACAATCCGGCCTACTTTGATAAAATGTCTGATTTGCTTAACCACTTGCTTCAAGAACAGAAAGACGGTAAGATCCAATACAAGGAACTAATAAAAAAACTCATCGAAAAACTGAAAGAAGCTCGATCGACTATCAAGACAAAGTACCCTGCAACAATTGATACAAAAGGGAAACAGGCTCTTTATGATAATCTTGGAAAAGATGAAACTTTGGCTCTCCGAGTTCACGAAACAATCAAAGCAAATGCACGTGACGGTTTCAGAGATATGGATAGTAGTGGTTTGAAAAAGATGAAAGCTCTTCGGAGAGCTGTTGAGCGTGTTTTGCAAGGAGTTGAAGTGAACATAGATGATATAATGCAGCTAATAGTTGCGCAAAGAGAATACTAATGACGATTATTGAGGTTGCTAATATATCTGCGGAAGTTGAGTGGAAAAATATTAAGAATGTGCATCTTACAATATATCCACCCAATGCTCGTGTTCATGTGTCTGCTCCTATTGGAATGGCAGAAGAGGCTGTGCGATTATTCTTGATTACGAAAATGTCGTGGATAAATCAACGTGTTTCACAGGTTCTTGATCAGAGTCGTCAAACGCCCCGCGAATATGTCTCTGGCGAGAATCATTACTTCAAAGGTCATAGGTATCGCTTAAAGGTGTTGTATCATCATGCATCTGCAAAAGTAGAAATTCAGGGTAATGAATATATTAAACTATACGTCCGTGAAGGGACAACAGCAGCACGTCGAGCAGAAGTGTTGCGAGAATGGTATCGTGCGGAGCTCAAATTGATGCTTCCTCCACTTATTGCCAAATGGGAAAAAATATTGGGTGTGAGTGTGAACAAATGGGAGGTCAAGCAAATGAAAACTTTATGGGGAAGTTGTAATCACCGTACACAAAATATTATTTTTAATCTAGAATTAATCAAGAAACCAGTTCGTTGTATTGAATATATTGTAGTACATGAATTGTTACATATTAAAGTTAGATTGCACAATGAAGAGTATACATCTTTACTAACTAAATATTTTCCGAGCTGGAAACAGTTGAAAGAAGAATTAAATGAATTTATTGTATAAATATTACCATTTGGACAAAACAGTTACCACATATTTGATTGACTGAGATTTGGAGGTAACACAGCATGTATTTACCAGCAATAAGATTTGCCAGATTTAATCTGACTTTTCATCTGTCCTCAATGCGCCACAAACCAAGCATAAATTGCTTAAACCGGTCGGCGGCATTGTTGGATTGGACATACTAAACGATACGCGATAATTGATGTTGCCGGAGAATGAGCTCTTGTTTGCCGGATTTTCAAGATGGATTGTTGCTGAGATTATCCAGTCAAGGAAATCATGTTTGCCAGAATACATGATAGCAGTTTGCCATAGCATGAAGCATTTTTTGTAAGTGAGTATGTGGTATGCTTATTGGATATTCGTAACTTGATTCTGATAGTGAGTTTGGCTATGGACATGACGAATCAAACTCAAAAATAGGGGATACAAAATCAACAATATGTCCAATAGCCAAAGCATGGGACTGTCCGATATTCTGCCGAAAGGATTCAAGAGTTTTGGTTCTAGACCTCGCATTTAGGAATCGTAGGCTTACCCTAGTTTCACATGATGTGTTTTTGCGCCAGCCATAACTATTGCCTCAAATCATAACTTGGTTAAAGTCCTATCTGATTCTTCTGCGGGAACTATATGCATAAAGCAGATATTATAGTTGGCTACAAAAGAGATAGAATTTATCGTGCTATGTCCAATCCCTACAGTGATTTTCCCGTGCCCAGCTTGCTGTTTTAAGTGGCACTCATCCCGCCGCCGAAAGGCGAGTGGGGTATTAGGCTCCCCCATAGGGTTTACTACTGGCAGACGGGCAAGCCCGGCATGGAGTATAGCTTCACTTCAAATAGTGCAGATGCTGTCCGGTTTCTAGTGTACATACAAAAGGAAGTATGGCAGATTGCACTTGTATGATGAAACCTGCCATAGCTTTGCTTTATTCCCATATCTACACCCCTGCATTAAAGTAAAGTCGGGAAATGTCACAGAAAAATGTCACACCGGGATTTTATGGTATAGGGGCTCAATAATGGAAATCCCGATTGAATTTGTATTCTTTCCCTTCTTTTACGACCATCCGCTTGTTGCATAGGAACTTTGCCAATTCCACCGTCTTGTTGTATCCCAGTTTTATCCCCAGCCGTCCATAGCCTTCTTTCAGCCGTTCAAGGTAACCGTTATAGCCGCCGATGTTCCCGTCCTCAAAAGCGGCGTTCAAAGCGGAACGGTGCGTATCCTCTGGTATTTCCTTATATGGATTGAACGGTTCCTTAGGCGGGCGTCCTGGTTGCCTTTTCTGGGGCTGATATGACTCCACCAGTTCGGGCAGGGAATCATCGTTTACCCGGAAGGCAAACGGTTCAAACTCACGGTCACGGCTGTGTATGACTTCCACCACGCTTATGGACTTGTCGTCTTTGTCTGGCTCTATCTGCATGACGGTTTCCGCCTTGTTGTTCAGTTCCGTGCCGACATGACCGCGTGCGTGTTCGTCATTCTTGTTCTGATGCAGGACGGTATGGATGTGTATCTGCCTGTCATCGGTCCATTGCATGAATTTGGATATCACATCGGTGGATTCTCCGGGTGAATTGATATCATGGATGAAGTCCCGGATGCCATCTATGATGACCAGACCTAAATCGGGTATCATGCCGATTGCCTCTTCTGTTATTGCCAGTCGTACTTCAGGCGAATATTTCCGGAGTGCCAGCATCGTTAGATTGTCTGCATCACAATCTTTCGGCAGACCTGCCAGTCTCAGGATTCTATTCAGAACAATTTGGCAATGGTTCTTGCCTTGTTCCGTGTCAACGTAGAGAATCTTCCTTTTTCCATCCGGGAAGCAGGCACGGTAATGCAGCACTGTGCCATTCTTCAGGGCGGCCGCAGCGATGGCGGAGACATTGAAGGTCTTCTTGCTTTTGGCCTTTCCAATGGATGCACTGAAGTTTCCCAGAGTCCCGATTGTGGAATCATCCACCATAAGCACGGAAGCGGACTGTTCGTATGTCCCGGTCACACTTATGACAGATTCTTTTATGTAGTTTCTCAATTCCTCCGGAGTAGGAATATTGCAGCTCGTCTTTTCCATATTCCTACAGTTCTCTTGGTTTGGCCTTATGTCTTGTCGCAGCAAGCATCTGCTCGTGTTCCTCCTCGAAGCTCAGAGGCACCTGGCTTTTTCTTCCGGTCTCCAGCCATTTGTCCAGTTCGTCGCGATATACGAACAGATGCTTCCCCTGCTTGATGACAGGTATCCCTCCGTGTTTGGCCTTGTAATAGAAGGATGACTTGGATATTCCAAGGTAACTGCATACTTCCTCGACGGTCATAGGGACATGCAGGTTTTCTTTGACAGGAACCTGTTTGGCAAAATTGTCCTTCAACGCATTTTCGAGACTCTCGATTCTTTCGCAAAGTTTGCCTACCACTTCCGGCAGGTCATTGAATGTCAGTTTCTCGTTTGGCATGTTTTTAATATTTAAATGTTTAACATGCTGCAAACCAACATAATGATATTATGCAGATTATAATCAGCAGAAACTAATTATCGCTGTCTGCTGAAGTTTGCATACAACTGAAATGATAGTCCCCGTTCTCCGGAACATCAATAGCAATTATGGCGGGAACTGAGTCACGAAGATTTTTACAAAGGTATTCGATTGTCGCATTTTCCAGTTCATGCGGGAATATTGTTTTTATGAACTTTGCCCTGTCGATTAAAGGGATATCAAGTCTCTCCCCGATATTCCATGCATAATGTCTTAGCGAAGGGGATTTGATTTGATTATCGGGCTTGGAACGAACCGGTTTATATAGTTCCGCTTGTCCGTATGCCAGAGATTCTATGTTCTCATGGAGAGTTTCAAGATCGTCTATGGATAAGAACTGTGACATTTCGTGTGTGATGTATTCATGTATCGCATGCACAATAGCGGTCTTTTTCTCCATTTCATTGCGCCGCAATTCTTCTATGCGGGCTTCATATTCCTTAAGATATGGACTCTCGACGTGTTTTTCACTGGTTGCATTATCAGTTGGAGGCAATTCTTCCTTGGTATCAGGATTTGCTTCGGAAGGGACAGTTCCTCTTGAGGACAACTCCTTGCAGCCAAAAGAAAGATGGCTTTTGGAGAGTAGAGAACAGAACAGGCGTTGCAGTGCAGCGCATGACATGATGGTTGCTACGGTTCCTAATATGACCGGAGTGGAATAGTCAATCAGGTCAATCTGATAATTGTTGTACAATATTGTTGCCACTGTCGTATAGGCGACACATGTAATTGCAAGGACCCGGCTTGTCTTTTTGATGGATATTCGGTTGTTATCTGCCATAAACTGTTATTATTTGGAATTATGATAGGACAAAAATAGATGTCCGGTTTCAGACAGTTGTAAATAATGGCAGAAAAATAGCCGGGAATTAAGAAAAAATATGGTTAGAGTATGATTTTTCGCTGAAAATCATACTCTAACCGATAAAACAGGCACGAATCAGTCAGGTCAGCCCTTCCTTGTCAATGTGATTTTTGTGGTCGCCTCACGCTTGTTGCTGTCGACTACTTTCATGTAGCGTTGAGTGGTAGTGATGCTCTTGTGCGCCATGTTGCTTTGGATAGTACGGATATCAGTACCGGCTGCAGCCTGAAGGGTCGCGTATGTCCTGCGGTATGAGTGGAAAGTTATGTTTTTGGTAATTCCTGCGGAACGGATCCATTCCTTCATAGGCTGCTGTGTCCAGCTCCGTTTCAGGCCTTTGAACACAAGACCTTTTTTCTCGGGACTGTACCCGATCAGTTCCAGAGCTTCATCGCTTATCGGGATGATGTCTTCCGTCTTGGTCTTCTGGGTGATGGTATGGACACATTTTCCTCCGGCTGCAAAGTCAACGATTTCCTCCCAGCAAAGGGAAAGTATATCACTGAGCCGCAAACTGGTCAGGCACGAAAAGAGGGAAGCAGTCTTTAGAACAGGTATCTTGCACGGAGTTTCAGCCAGACAATACAGCTCTTCCACACTCAGGTATTCCTTGGCAACATCTTCCGGTTCGATTTTTTCCAGAAAGTCATTGACATTGGTCTTTATCATCCTGTTGCGATACAGAATCTTCAGGAATCCCCGGAAAGTGGACCAGTAGCCGGAAGCGGAGTTCTTTGATATCTGTCCGTCACGCCGGAGTTGCTTTGCGTTAAGCAGGTATTCCCGGAACTTGTTGCACAGGTCCACATCTATTTCTTCGAAAGTGCATTTGCCGTGAACGAAGTTGTAGAAGTGTTGATAGACAAATCCCCATTTCTGGTCGTGCTTGCGGAGCTGCTTCCGGTAATACTCCAGAAAGTCTGCTTTGTACTTGCGTTTGTCGAAGAAATCGTACCGTTCATTTACGATGGCTTCAAACCTCCGGCACCGGATTGCTTCGGCCTTTTCCGACATAGCAGCGTTGAAGTCGCGTTCACGCTGATTTTTGGGATTGGCATAGATGTAAATGTTCAATCCTTCATGGCGGATGGTCTTCATTGTTTCCTGATCCCGGTAGCCCGGATAATAATCAAGGTAGAACGACAGCATACCTTTCTTCAAAGGGCGCGTCCTCAATGTAACTGTTTTGCATTCTGACATAATGTTGAATATTAAATGGTTGTAACTGATTTTTGCTGCGAAAATCCTTAATGCTTTTATACAGACTATAATCAGCAGGAAATAATTTCCCGATAATTACAGTCGGTCGCATTTAGCCACTAACGGGCTCCCATGATGTGGTCGAATTCCACCTTCAGAAAGCGCACGAACCTGCCTTTCTTCTCCCGTTTTATTTCGTGGAATTGCAGGATGCCGTAAACTGAATCCCTGGTGAGATTGTATTTCTTCATGGCTTCCTGTACTGTGTAGTATTCAGACGAGTCATCTTCGGCGGTCTGTTTTGACAGGTCGAAGTGAAGTTTGGAGTAGAATATCTGGCCGTGCTCTTTCTTAGAGGGGATGTTGTTGCGATAGACATGCGAACGGATGGCTACACGTGTCATTCCATATTTTTCCTCAATCTCTTCCGGTGTGTACCATTCGGTCAAGGCGTCATCCGTCTTGTACTTGGCAAATGCCGCATCGATATGCTTTTTGCTGTAATAGTTAAATTGGCGGACTTTGACTTTGGGAATTTTATGCTGTCGAGTATAAGTCCATACCCATTTAGCATTGACCTTATACTTTTCCGCTATTTCTTCAGCGGTATAGTATTCACTCATGTCAAAATCGTCTTTAGGAACTATTCGTTCATAAGGTTTTGTCTTTAACATTAGCTCAATATCCGCACGACGGATAAGAGATTTCTTCCCACTGATACGGGATGCTCTTAGTTTTGATTCCTTTACCAATTTATAAACATATTGGCGGGTCACCCCCATGAGCTTGGCAGCTTGTGCAAATGAGAAGAAATCTTGTCCTTCTGCAGCCTGTTTAGGTTGCAGTAATTCCTGCATTTTTCTCATCTGGCGTTTACGTTCCCGGATACGTTCTTTGTAACCGAGATTAGAGCACTGATGACTGCAATAGCAAGTCGTTGTTTTCTTAGCGATAAATGGTTTTCCACACCATTGGCAAATCTTTCTTACTTCCATATTTTCCTAATATATTTTGAGTTCAAATCTCTTTATTTCTCCTCTTTTGTGTCAACACACGTAAACCATTGTCAACACACGTAAACTACTGCGTCATCGTGACATCGGGGCAAATTCTGAAAATGTTCCGCGGTAGAAATACGGTAGAAAAATATGGTGAACAACAGTATCCAACTGTTTATAGCTGGATTTTTGGCAAACAAAAAAGCCGCTGAAAATCAGCGACTTCATTATAGTTGGTTCTAATTCGTTGCAGTTGATTACAATATCCTACTTGCCGATGCAAAAGTTTTGAAATATATTTTGCAATGTTTCTTCCGAGGTTATACCTCCTTCTGCAACAATCTCACTTAGTTCGTGGATACATTGTCTTAAATCCTCACTTACCAAATCTCCTGATAATTCCAATTGCAATCCTTCCTGTACTCTATGAATAGAATCCAATGCTCGTGTTAATGCTTCGTAATGGCGTACATTTGTAATGATAATATCGTTTTGGTTGACTTCCGGTAAGGCAGCTGCCTGTACTAACTTCTTTTCCAGAATCGTTATATTTTCCCTTTTCTTTGCTGAGATAAATAGTTTTTCCACTTTCATGTCAGCAAATATGGCTGACAACTCTTCTTTTTGTGTTGCTAGTAACAGATCTGACTTATTAAATAAAATAATCATCTTTTTCCCTTCGCAGTGTGGAAGAATGTCAGCTTTTAATTCTTCGAACCGCCTTTGGGCATCTGTAGAGTCTATCATCCATAAAATGACATATGCTTGGTCCATCTTTTGGAAAGTACGTTCTATCCCTAGATTTTCTATTGTATCGTTCGTTTGGCGGATTCCAGCTGTATCAATAAATCGGAATGTGACACCTTGTAAATTGATTGTATCCTCTATTACGTCACGGGTCGTTCCATGGATATCACTGACAATGGCTTTTTCTTCATTCAGCAACGCATTCAGTAAGGTAGATTTTCCGGCATTCGTTTCTCCGATAATTGCTACAGGAATGCCATTCTTGATTGCGTTTCCTACACTGAAAGAATGAGCTAGCCGGGCAATAACTTGTTCGATATGGGTAGCTAGACTGCTCAGTTCGTCACGATTGGCGAATTCTAGTTCTTCATGATCACTGAAATCCAGTTCTAATTCCATTAACGAAGTGAAATGAAGTAATTGGTTACGCAGGTTAGAAAGTTCTTTACTGAATCCTCCGCGCATCTGGCTCATGGCTAGGCGATGGGTGGAGGCAGACGATGAGGCTATCAGATCGGCAACAGCTTCGGCTTGGCTCAAGTCCATTTTTCCGTTTAGAAAAGCACGTTGGGTGTATTCACCTGGTAGAGCGGCACGACATCCATTATAGATCAGGAGTTGTATAACTTGCTGCAGGATATAAGATGAACCGTGACACATGATTTCCGTACTGTCTTCACCGGTATAAGAATGGGGGGCGCGGAACAAGGAAATTAAAACTTCGTCAATTACTTCTTCTGCAGAAGAAGTAATTGACGAAGTTTTTTGTAACGTTTCACTTTTTTCTTGCGGAATTTCACTCGTTTGTTGGAAAAGTGTATTATTAATTTTTCGCTTTGGGGAACAAATCTTTCCGAAAGTAAGAGTATATGGTGCTCGTTCTGTCAGTGGCTTGCCTGTGGCGGGTGTAAATATGCGTGACGTTATTTCAATCGCTTTTGGGCCAGATACACGAATTATTCCGATAGCTCCTCCCTGGGCGGTGGCAATGGCACAGATTGTATCTTGGTTTATCATTTTCATTTGGTTAATAATATAATGTTTTAGCTATAATGGCTGTTACTTCTTCTAAATAACGGCGGTCTGTTTCATCAAAAAAGTTTAATAGATTACTGTCAATATCCAATACTCCCTTTACTTGTCCATTAGCAAGAATAGGAACAACAATTTCGGAGCGGGAAAGAGAACTGCAGGCTATATGTCCGGGGAATTGTTCTACATTGGGCACTATCAAGGTTCGAGCTTCTGCCCATGAGGTTCCACATACTCCCTTTCCTTTATGGATGCGATAACAGGCGGTGCTTCCCTGAAAAGGTCCTAAAATAAGTTGGTTGTCTTTAACCAGATAGAAACCTACCCAAAAAAAGCCGAAGGCTTCCCGAAGAGCAGCAGCAGTATTGGCCAAAACACTTATTTCTTCTTTTTCATCTGATATTAAAAGTTCAAACTGAGGGAGGAAAAGACGGTAACGTTCTACTTTATTACTAGTTGTTTGTTTGAAACTGGTTTCCATATTTTTATTTGTTTTATGAGGGGACATCTTGTTGTTTTTTTACAAAAAATGGTCTTCTATGAAGCGATGTCCCCTGTTAGGTAAAAAGAGTTGGCTTATTCTGTAAAAAATCTGTTTATGCCAATCTTCTTCTGGATGATAATAAGAATAAGTCTTGATAGATGATCCGGTGAATCTTATCCATATTATATAGACAACTAAATTGGGAATTATATTCTTTCCAAGACTTTTTCTATCAAACCATCAATAGAGTTTTTATAGCCGGTATTGGCTTCCTTTATTAGTCGGTTGGCAATCACCATACATACAGTCATGGCTTTGTGTCCCATCAGGCGTGCTAATCCGGCAAGGGCGGAACTTTCCATTTCAAAGTTAGTGATGCGATAGTCATTGTATTCAAATTTCTCAATCTTTTCATTCTGTTTAGGATCGGCCAATGGGATACGGAGTTCTCGTCCTTGCGGACCAAAGAAACCTCCTGCGGCGATAGTTACGCCACGGACCATATCATTTTGCGCAATGCGGTCTATTAATTCCCGGTCGGCATCAATAACGTATGGGTGGGCGATGCATACATTACCTTCCCACCCCATGTAATCTATAAAAGCTTGTTCTAATTTCAGATCGCAAACCTCATTGCGTCCGGCGTAGAAATTAAGCAGTCCGTCAAAACCGATAGACTTTTCAGAACAAACATAGGTACCAACAGGAGTATAAGGCTGTAATCCGCCACATGTACCGATACGTACTAATTCCAATTGGCGCAAGTGGTCTTTTTCATAACGGGTATTGAAATCAATATTGGCCAAAGCATCTAATTCATTCATCACAATGTCTATATTGTCACAACCTATACCGGTGGAAACTACGGTGAGACGTTTTCCTTTATAAGTACCGGTAATGGTCTTGAACTCACGGCTTTCTATTTCACATTCTTTAGTATCGAAATGAGAAGCTACTAATGCTACACGCCCGGGGTCACCTACTAGAATTATTTTATTTGCCAACTGTTCAGGTTTGATATGAAGGTGGAAGATAGAGCCGTCGGGATTGATAATCAACTCAGATTCTGCATAATATTTTTTCATAATCTTTATTTTTGTGGTTAATGGCCAGTATAATTAATGTTATATTTCTTGTCTTTTTAATGAGTATGCAAACAGATTATTTCCTGGATGTAGATGTTACGGATTTATAAACTTTCATTGATATTAGCATTATCAAGAGAAAAGCAGTTCCATTCGCATCCAAGAAAAATATATTAATCGTTGAATACTAGTTTTATTTACTTAATGGCTCATTACCGAAAGTTGTTTCGGGTTTTGCAATATTTTCACGCATGGAGGTATCTGCTTGTATATTCTTCATGCGGTAATAGTCCATAATACCTAGGTTGCCACTACGGAATGCTTCCGCCATGGCCTTGGGTACTTCGGCCTCTGCCTGAATTACATTCGCGCGTGCCTCTTCTGCTTTGGCTTTCATTTCCTGTTCCAAGGCGACGGCCATTGCACGGCGTTCTTCTGCTTTGGCTTGTGCAATATTCTTGTCGGCATTGGCCTGGTCTATTTGTAAAGCAGCTCCAATATTTCTGCCTATATCAATATCAGCTATATCAATAGACAGGATTTCGAAAGCCGTACCGGCATCTAAGCCCTTGCGGAGTACTAATTTAGAGATAGAATCAGGATTTTCCAATACGGATTTGTGATTTTCGGACGATCCGATAGAGGACACGATACCTTCACCAACACGTGCTAGAATCGTGTCTTCTCCGGCACCTCCTACTAATTGGCGGATATTGGCGCGTACGGTGACACGAGCTTTAGCTATAAGCTGTATGCCGTCTTTGGCTACAGCGGTAACGGGAGGGGTGTCAATAACCTTAGGGTTCACTGACATTTGCACGGCTTCGAATACGTCACGACCGGCTAGGTCAATACCAGTTGCCATTTGGAAAGACAGTTCGATATTGGCTTTGGACGCGGATACTAGTGCGTGCACTACTTTTTCCACATGCCCGCCTGCCATATAATGAGCTTCCAATTCATCTCGGGTTATGTTGCTTAAGCCGGCTTTGTGTGCTTCAATCATTGCCGGGACAATGACATAAGGAGGGACATTACGGATGCGCATTAAGAATAATTGCACCAATGAGATGCGTACCCCCGAAACTTTGGCAGACAGCCAGAGGAAAAATGGCACATAATGAAAGAATAGTACCACGAAAATAATTCCACCTCCTATAAGGATGAAAGGAAGATAGTTGGGTTCGATCATAATAATCAGTTGTTTAAAAGTAAATATTTATATTTGAACAGCTCAATATCAAGTTTTTGCTGTTTTCACTATTGTCTAAAATATGCTTGAATGAGAATGTCAATCAAGAAACCTGATAAATTCGTATTTGTAAGTCATTTCTCTATCATTGGTTGAATTTGCGTACAATCACCGTTCCTTCAACCATTCTTTCTACATAAATGGGAGTATTCTCATCAATCAAACCATCGGCAGAGCGCACTTCGATGATGTGTCCGTTAAAGTTTGCATTGCCTATCAGTGCAAGGCGGGTTATTGCTATGCCTTTGTCTCCGATGCGGATATGGGTTCCTTTTAGGGGATCGATTTTATAATCCAGTGTTTTCTTCAAAGAAAGCTTGTCCATGGTTTTTGAGTGCATAAACCAAACGATAATGGCTATGCAACTTAGGACGGATGCTATTAAAGTAATGAATCCTGCTATCGGTCCTAATGTGTCGAAAGCGTAATAGTTGGCATATAGCAGGCAGATGGCTGATGCTATTCCGGCTATACTGATGCCGGGAATAAGGAAAACCTCTACAATAAAGAGAAGTAGTCCTGCCAAGATGAGCGATACGATAATAAATACTTCCATAAATATCTTTGTATTAGTGTTTCAACTTCTTTATTTCTTCGTTGCGGACACTGATATCCAGTTGGGCCATTTCTTTCAGAAGTTGTTCAGTACGTTTTTCCAATTCCAAAATGGCGGGTGTCAGATTCTTCTTTCGTGCACTGTTCCCTTGGGCATATTGTTCGCGCTTGTCATCCAAATTTTTCTTCAGGTTGTCATAATCCTTCTGCTTTTGTATTCTTTGCTGGTAAAGTTTGCGTGCTTCGGCAGAGCGGAAGTCGTTCAATGTGTGGTAAACGGCAGAATCATCTATTATCAAGGTGAAGTCTTTTTGTTGTTCTCCGGATTCTTTGGCATACATTATGGCTGCCAGGCGTTGCTTGCCGGTTCGTACTTTCTCTTCATCTTTCCAAGTAGTACGGATAGAGCGCAGGCTGGCTGCATTTATGATGATCTGTTCGTCTGTACTTTCATAATTGTATACTTCTTTTGAAGAGTTCGGTACAAACACATAGATACAGACTTTGTTATCAGGCTGATAGCGGTCTGAAGCAAACCAGCCGATATTGTTGAATTCATCAATGGCATACATATAGTCATTGGCGGGAGAGTTAAATGGCATTCCTATATTATCGGGACGAAGATAATTGCTATTTTCCGAATCATAGCGAGTTACAAAAATATCGTATCCTCCCAAAGAGCCTTCTCCATCCGATGCATAATACAAGGTAATGCCATCTGACATTAAGAAGGGATAGTTTACATTTCCCTGTTCATTAAGGGACGTGAGGGGTTCGGGCTCGCTCCAGCCGTCCAACAGACGGATACGGGAGTACAGTTGCATCTTGCCGTCTGTGCTTTGGTTTCCGTAGAGTACTTTATTGCCCATTTCGGTCTGATAGACAGTCCCGGATATGGCAGGATCGTGATAGAGTGCCCCCGATTCTCTACTGATTTTATATGCTTTTAGAAAATCATTTTTATCGACTACAAAGCTGTCTATTACAGTAATGTTTTCCACTCCTTTTATCATACGGGCTGCTTGCTTTATTTGTTCCAGCTCTGCTTCAGCCATTTCGGTAGGGCGTTTTTTCTTTTCCAACCATTCTATGTGTTGTTCGTAGTTATCTACGGCATCGTCAAACCGATAGATGTCATAATATAGTTTTCCTAAGTAGCGGTATGCGTCAATGACTTTGCGGGCGGCGCTTTTTTCAAGGTAGGGCTGTGCTTCTTTTTTTTCTCCTGTTTCATAACAACATGCGCCATACCAATAATTATAATTGGCGTTAGAAGGGGCTTGTTTTACCAGCTTTTGGAAAGCAGGTTTGGCTTGTTCAAATTCTCCGTTCAGGAAAAGTTGTTTGGCTTGCGCCAAGCTTTGTGCCGCAGCATTGCCTGCGCAGCATAAAGTAAATAAACCAATGATATATTTTTTGTACATAGTTAGTTTATAATCCGTATTATTTAGATTCAAAAATACAAATATTAATTGGATTTCTCATGCTTTACATAATTCTATTTTGTTAAATCTTCCATAAATCATTCTTTTCATGTACTTTTGTGCCCTATTTTTAAAGAAGATGTATGGCACAATTTACGGAAGACGAGAAAATAATGCGAAGGTTGGAGCAACGCTTTAACAAGGGGGTGGTAAAGTATCGCTTGATTGAGGATGGTGATAAAATTTTGATAGGTCTTTCTGGTGGGAAGGATTCTTTGGCTCTGTTGGAGCTATTGGCAAGGCGTTCACGTATTTTGAAACCGAAATTTACAGTGATAGCTGTGCATGTAGGCATGACAAATATTCCTTATCAATCTGATTTGGAATATCTGAAAGGCTACTCAGAGGATTTAGGGGTGCCGTTTGTGCATTATGAAACTTTTTTTGATCCGAGTACCGACACTCGGAAGTCTCCTTGTTTCCTTTGTTCTTGGAATCGGAGAAAAGCTTTGTTCACGGTGGCAAAGGAGCAGGGGTGCAATAAGATTGCTTTAGGACATCATATGGATGATATCTTGGAAACTTTGTTGATGAATATTACTTTTCAGGGAGCGTTCAGTACAATGCCTCCTAAATTAGTGATGCGTAAATTTGAGATGACAATTATTCGTCCGATGTGCTTGGTACATGAAGCGGATTTAATTGAAATGGCACGTATCCGCGGTTTTCGTAAACAGATCAAAGATTGTCCTTATGAAAGTTTGTCGAATCGTTCAAATATGAAAGAGGTTTTATATTCTCTAGAAAAAATGAATCCTGAAGCACGGTATAGTTTGTGGAAATGCATGACAAATATTCAGGAAGAATTGTTGCCTGGGATGAATGAACACGATTTATAGTGAATATGGTTGTTTTGTTATTAGGGAATATAACGAAACTGCTTATAGTTAGTTGTTTGTACTTGTGTGCAGCTTAACCAACTATCAATATTATTAATGTATTTAGATGAGGAAGAATGTTATAAAGTTATCCTTCCTGTTGTTTGTTGTGCCGGATACAAGGTGATGTACATGTCTGGTTTGTTGGGGAAAGTGTAGAAATATTCTACAATGAAAATGTGGATCTTTTTCTTTGAAAATAGCTTATTCTTAATGTATTTAATTGATAATCAAAGCCTGTCTTGTTTTGGCATAGGCTTTGTTTTCTCTTTGTCATAAGAATAACCATTTAAATATATTAGGATATGAGAAAGTTTTTTGTTGTGTTAGTATGGGTAATGGGATTAGGACTTGCAGCGTTGTTTGCAAAAGATATAGTACGTGGAGTGAAGAATGTGATTGCGATAAATCATTTTACCCCTGTTGAGGTGAATAATGCTCCAACAGGATGGCATCAAGACTTGTGTTGTTATCTTAATTAATTTGCCGTCATAGAGATTTTGTTCATAATTGAAATTGGAAACAACTGTTTTTTATGGCAGCTGTTTCCAATTTATTTGTATTCAGTTGTCCTTATACTCTTTTCGCCAAGTGATTTTTGTACACTAGCCTAGGACAAATGTAAAATAGTAAAGGGGATTGGATGAATAGTTATTAATGAATGTTTTTAATGTCATCCTGTACTATCTGATCCATTTCTTTCATTAGTTTTTTGGGATTCTTTTTAGGGGAGAATCCTTTATCTTTTTCTTCATGCAAAAGATCTGTTTCAGTTATGTTCTCACTCCAGTCTTCGAACATATTTGTTGCCGGTTGTCCTGATAATGTTACATTCTCTTCTGCAATAGGGACATTTCTCTCAATAATTTTTTCCATAATCTAATCTATTTATTGTTTTCTAGATGACAAATACGGGTAGAAATGGTTTAATGATTTAATAAAGTTTGAAGTTTGTGATAAATAGAAAGTTCTTGAACAAGCTAGCAAGACTTTATTTGCGGGCAATGTTTTATTTCTTTTTTTAAATGACTTTGCCTTGTAAAGAGTGCTTCTCTGTCCTTTCAATTGAAAAACAAGTTTTTAAAAAGCGGTTTTTTCGGTCTGTTTGAGGTTCATCTGCAAAATCGTGGGGAAGGACTTTGGTTCTTGAAGGATTGTTTTGTTCTCTGACAGCTTTCAGAAATGTTCTTGACGTATCAGTTTTTCTCTTGAGGAAGTTCGGATGTTTATGCCCTCATGCCCTCACTGTCTGTATAACAGACTAATTATAAACAACTTATATGCATATAGTAAAAATATTTGTTCTCACTTATGCTCTCATGCTCTCATAGCGTTCTAAAATATGTTTTCGTGTAACATGCTTGTCCTCAGTTATATACATATATTGTGGGCTATTTCAGGCTTGATAGGGAGTAGGGTGTTTTCAGGCTTTTTTCTCGCAAGAAGTGTGCATAAGGGGGGGGATTTCCATAGAATGACGGTTTACAAAGTTCCGGTAACGGTAAAAAAGATCAAGACGTTTTTAAAAAAGATAACCGCCTTTTAAAAAAACGCCCTTGTCTTTGATATGGAATTTTATTTTGGACATATAATTATACATACGTCCGCACAAGTCTGTACGTATGTATAACTATATGGGAATATACGTGTACAAACATGTTTTCTGATGCGGGAAAAACATACTTTGGCATTCCCTATATTTTTGCAAGCAATCTTACTTTGGTTTTTGCCTTTTTCATTTTTAGCAGTGACACTTTTTTTGGGGGGGCTAACAAGGATAAAATAAAAAAGGCTATCTATCCCAGGTAGCTTATTTTTGCTCCCTAACTTTCTGAATATCAAATGTAAACTAAAGTCTCTGAGTCGAAAAATCGCATATCAGCCTACATGAATACAATTAATAATCAAATTTTCGCAAAGACGGATGTATATAGTTTACAACTTCTAAAAGGTTAGAAATAAATTATTTTTGAAAATCCCCCTATACAGAGCAAATTTCCTTCCTTGCCACTTCTGCAAAAAACTACATAATCTATTAATATTGAGCATTTCATCTCTATGTAGTAGTTTTATAGTGAAAGTCCAATAGCTGTACTATACTTCATCTGTCTTTGGGTGACAAAATAGAGCAAAACGCCCTATATTTGTCACTCCTTGCAAAGATAGCTATTTTCCATGATTCAGTGCATTTATCTCATGATATTTTTCACATAGGACATCCAACATAGGAAAATCGACCTTCTAAATCCTTATACTCCATTCTTGTTTTCAGGTTATCGAATTTGTATATAAACATCTTGTTAACCGGAACTCGATGTCATGAATCAACCTCCCTTATGCAAACAAATGTGTTCATTTGTTAAATATTCATGCTGTCAAGCAATAATTTCTGTATTCTAAAAAATAACTTTCAATCATCTGCTATCTTTGTTGCTATATTATAATCCAAATAAAAATAACGATGAAAGAACTTTTAGAAAAAATGCAGGACACTTATGAAACGTTTAAAGCAAATGCTACGCTTCAATTGGAAAAACAGAATAAGGCTGCCGGAACTCGTGCTCGTAAGGATTCTTTGATATTGGAAAAACTGGCTAAAGAATTCCGTAAAGCATCTTTGGAAGCAAGTAAAAAGTAGTTCTCTTTCTGAGTAAAGAATAAAGCTGTCATAAGTTATGTTGGTTGCTTACTTTTTTATTTATGAAAGATAAAAATAATTCAGAGTCTCTTTTGTATATATTAAAAGTCTGATAGGCTATATTGCTTATCAGATTTAGTTTTTATTTATATTTTTTTGTAAAAGAAAAAATAATAGAAAGCGTTAGCTTTTGTCATGCACCGGAATCTGGTAAATTTCATTCATCCGCAAGACAAACAGTTTTCGCCTATGTTTGGCGTGGGCTTAACTTGTTTGCGGATAGGTTTACCAGAACCTCGGTGCTACAGTTATGTCCCACGTTTTCTTTTGATATCTAAAAATGCTTGACGGGACTTCAGGCTAAGAATTAAAGTGCTATGAAAAGTACATTACTGAATGAACTTATGAAGATTCCCCAAGATGCCACTTATGTAACAGTGCTAGGTGTGGAAATGCAAGTTATAGATAGAGATGAAGCCGTGCGTTTGTTAAACTTCGATCCGACTGACAGCAACATTCATGAGTGCATATTAAGTAACGGTCATTTCTTGTTTCAAACAGAAAACAGAACCCTCGTTGCTTTATATAAAGTGCTATAAGTATCAGAATAAAACACCAATCCTATTCCTTGTTCTATCTAATAAAAACGTTTAGGCGGAGAAATGCCGGAATATTATGGATAACTAATTGTATTATGACGATATCCTCTGTGATGTTATATACAATTTATCCCATACAACTTTTTAATTAGATTTAAATGTAGAATCCACGAAAAAAACTTTCCCCGTCTATTAAAGAGGTTCTGATACTCTTCATTAGATATGAGTACCTACAACACAACAAAAGCAATAATCACTTTCTAAAATCTTACCTTATAAACATTCTCAATAAACTCTATTCGATAGTTGGAGCTACTCTTTCGATACAAATAGTATCAAAGTATGAAGCTAACACTCAATCGCAAATTCAGAGGTCAGACCTATACAATAGGCGACTTGTCCATCAATGGCAATTTTTTTTGTAACACCATCGAAGACACCGTAAGAAAACTTCCGGCAGCTTGCCCCAATACCCCTAATGGCCGTTCTTGTACTTGTAAGGAAAAGATTTATGCCAGAACTGCCATTCCCGCTGGAACATACAAAATCACTTTTCAGTACAGCCCCAAGTACAAGAAAAAGATGCCGTATCTGCACGATGTGCCCCATTTCCTCGGCATCCTGATTCATTCCGGAAATACCGAAGTTGATTCTGTCGGCTGTATCATCGTGGGGAATAACACGGTTAGAGGGAAAGTGTTGGAATCCCTTGCTACTTTCCAGAATTTATATTCCATACTTGAGTCCGCGGTCGATATAACCATTCAAATCGTATAAGGAATGGCGGTCAACAAGCTCAAACCGCCTAAAAACCTGCATATCGAGTTCAAACCGTCACCACGACAATATGAACTGTGGAAGTTGTTGCAGCCTAATTATTGTCCCCACTGCGGCGGAGAAATAGAGCAAATCCTTGTCGGTTACGATCCGCAAAGGAATCCGCAGTATAAGCCGCAATGTAAGCAATGTAGGTCGCAAAACCTCCCACAGTTGATATTGGGTGGGGGAGCAGCGGGTGGCGGAAAGTCTTTTATCGGTAGCGTATGGTTGGTATCCTCGTGTATCCGATTTGAGAATATTCGTGCGGTCGTCGCCCGTAAGACGCTCAAATCATTGAAGGAATCGACCTGGAATACCATCAAGTCTATACTGAAAGATTGGGGGCTTAAAGAGGATATAAATTACAAGATAAACAATCTCGAAGGCACACTCACATTCTGGAATGATTCTGTTATTATCATGAAAGAGATGGCGGATATCCCCAGCGACCCGAACTTCGAACGTTTTGGTTCGTCCGAATATACCATTGCCATGGTGGACGAGGTATCGGAGATTTCAGAACGGGCTGTCGAGGTGCTGTTTTCCCGTCTCCGTTGGAGAACCCACGAAACGTTTAAGACGCCACGAATGTTGCTCACGACCAATCCGACGATCAATTGGGTGCGCTCCCGTTTTGTACAGGATGAGAATGGTGAAAAAGTTATGTGCCGTGAAGGTGAATCCTATATTCCGTTTTCCGTATTTGATAACCCGAACATTGCTTTTCGCCAGGTTTATGAAGCCGCATTGAACAAAATTCGGGATCAGGCCACCAAGGAACGCCTGCTTTATGGTAACTGGGACTTTGTGGAAGCCAACGATATGGCCATTTATTGCAGTTTTGATGGTTCCAGACATCTTGTTACCGGACTGAAAGAAAAGGTATATGATCCTACCAAGCCGCTTGTTACGGTCTGGGATTTCAATGTCGCCCCCCAAATGTCCGTACTTTCCGCACAGATAGACTACGACAACAAAAAGGTATATATACTCGAGGAAATACTTGGTAAGCCGGAGACAAAAGAGAATAATACGCCTGCGCTGGCACGAAAAGTACGTTTGAAACTTTACCGTGACAAACATATCGGCGGAGTGGATGTAACGGGAGATCCGTCCGGATTGCAGCGCTCTACCACCAATGAGGACGGAATTAACAACTACACCATAATTGCGGACATTTTTGGAAAAGGAGTTCTACGCGCCAAGGTGAAACTGTTACGAAAACAGCCTCCGCAGGCGACACGCTGTGAGTTTGTAAACGAGATATTTGATGGTTACAATGGCTGGGAAATACAGATAGACATCAAATGCCGGAGACTTACACAGGATTTGATTTACCAGCTCCGCAATGAGGACGGCTCAAAGAATAAGCAGAAGACTACCGATCCGAAAACCGGTGTAAAGTGCGAGCGTTATGGCCATTTGTCCGACTGCCTTGACTATCTGCTGTGTTTTTATCTGCGTGATAGTTGGTACAAGTTTAAGAGTGGTGGGGACGGAAACGGATATGTAGTCTCCACTTCAGTAATTCAGGAAGGATTTTCATATTAACAACAAAATAAAAAATGTACAGACGGTTTCTTAATAATAACGATTATCTGGGTGTCATCACTCGGGAAGCCCTTACGCAGCTTACACGAGGCAATGACGAGCGGTTTATTCAGGCTGAAGAATCAGCAGAGATAAGTATTGTGGAATATCTCTCGGAGAATTACGAAGTGGAGAAAGAACTTGCCAAAGGAAAATATATCGCCGAATATGACCGGCGCATTACCTATCCTGTGGGGGTGCATATCTATTTTGAAGGACAAATTCATGAAGTGACACGCTCCATCAGCGGTTACCGTAAACCATCAACGGCCATTTATTGGGAAGAGTGTTCCGATGCCAATATCAGTGTGACACAGGTGGTAAATTACTCCCAGTTCGGTACTTACTATCCGGGTGATAAGATAAGTCATAATGGCGTTTTCTATACCTGTCTTTTGGAGAATGGTTACAAGTTCAACGACATACGCATCCCGTTAGTCAATGGCTGGAAGGAAGTAGAAACACCATCATGGCAGCCCATGAAATATCCATTATGGAGCGTGGTCGAATATAGCGGAGAGTTTTACACGTTGACGACACTTGACAGCTTTGACAGCAACCTCGATCCAATGGTTTCCGACAATTGGGGTGCCGTCGCAGATTATGATCCGGCATACAACACATATGAACTTTCGGATCACGAGTACGTAGTCTACAAAGGACGGGTGTTCAGTCCAGAAACAGACGTAAACGCAGATATTCCACAAGCAGGACAACATCTTGTGTTACATGACCCACGTAATCCTAACCTCAAGAGGCACATGGTAAGACTGGCTGTTTATGAACTTACAAAACTCATAGCTCCCAATAATGTAAGTGTTGTACGGATACGGGATTATGAGGACAGCATGAAATGGCTTAACGATGCGGCCCGCTTGCGGCTCAACCCACAAATTCCCCGTAAGCTTGATGAAACCAAAAAACCAGTTACCGATTGGCAACTGGCTACATTTCAGACTGACTATAATCCGCATCGCAATCCATGGTTTATATGAAATCTTTAACATTCATGCATCTTGCAGATTATGCTGTGGTTTGTGTGGAACCATAGTCCCGGATATTATTTATTTTCCTGCAAGGTACAGATACTGACCCTGTTCCAATCAGGTTCAGAGAACATATCCCCTATACCTTGTCCTTCCGCAGTAATGCGTGAGGCGGCTATCCGGTATTTCTTTGTAAGAATGGATTTGACTGACTCCGCACGGGCACGGGCTATTCTTTCGTTCACCTCGATACTTCCTTCCGGTGAAGAGTATCCTTTGATCACAACCTTGGATTCAGGATGCCTGTTCATATAGGAGGCAATACGTTCCACATTGGGGAGTTGTGAGACGTCAACCTTGGAACTACCCTGGCGGAAAGTCACAATAGACTCCAGTGTCTTGGCTTTTTCAATAACAGTTTCAATGACCGGTTTCTTGTTCTGACATTCAGACAGCTGCTTCTGGAGCATGTCCGCCCGGCCAATTGCTTCCTCTGTCTGTTTCCGGCTGTCCAAAAGTTGGTCGCGCAGACTGTTTACACTTGCATTCAGGTTATCCACCTCTGTCTGGTCATATTCCTTTACGCGAGTGGCATGGTGTCTGCCGTAACTTCCCTTTATATAATAAGTAATCCCTGCGAGCAGTTCAACACGTGCATTATTGGCATTGAAACGGCTCTTGTGCCGGTTAAAGTCACCTTCCATATCATATACCAATGATGGCTTCAGACTGATTGCCCACGCTTTTTCCTCCCCTATATTAAAGTTGAAGTCCATTCCCAGCCGTGTACCCCAGGAATTATCATCCCCCGTACCGTTGACGTAGCCATGAAGCCAGCCTACTCCAATTACGGCTTCCATTTCAAATGTCCGGGGTGTTCCAGGATAACCAGCGAAAAGGTTCATCATATTGAACTTGCTTAAAAGCTCAACATTCGAAGCGTCAAAAGCCGTTTTACTGCTGCTTGTGTTGATATGCCCCATGACTGAAGTCCCCAGACTCAGAACCGGTGTTATCCGTTTTGATAATTCAATACCCACGGCAGGGCGGGAGTTCTTCCAAAAAGCGCTGTGTGTCATCGGAGTGGTCACTCCACCATTAATTCCGACAGACCAGTTGTCCGTAAACTTTGTCCCTTTCAACAACGTCTGTCCGCTTACAGTCAGGGCAGATGCTCCAAGCATACATAAAATCAAGATGTTTTTTCTCATCAATTCCAGTTTTTAATTAAACATAGGGGAATTATCCCATATTATCAGTATATCTATTCGTTTTAAAAATAAAGACAAGATATCAATCATATCCACAGTCATTGTCAATATCTGAATGCAGTTTCTGCATTCTTTTTGTGTGTTACACAAAAAGGTAGCGGAACAGGATGCAAGTTTCCTTATCTTCCAGAATTTTCCTCTCTTTTAAATTCTTGTACAACTGCTCAACAGATTTCATTCCCATACCGGGTATTCGGCACAGCGCATCAAATCCGTTATATTTTATAAAGCGTAAAAGATCCTCAAGCTGATAGATATTGTATTTTCTAAGCGCACGTAACACCCTGAAATTTATATCCAAATTTCCTAAAGGTGTAACTAACAAGTCTACACATTCCGACGGAATATCCTGTTCCCTTACGACTATCACTACATTCTTGAAATTCTGTCCGCCACACTCTTGGGAATGTGTCAGGAGTGCCGCATAATTCCGGCATCTGATATATACACGGTCCAACTCTTGTTTCCATTCAGAATAAGATTTCCATTCCAAACGGACCTGCCTGCTCGCTTTTTTATACATATATGCCAGTTTCTTGGGGGCAACACCTGTTTTCTTGGAAACAGTCAGTATATCTATCCCGGTAGAAAGAGAGTAAAAAACATCCCGTATCTGGGTGTCCTTTATCACTTCTGCCATGTCCTTGACAACCTCTCTGTAGACTGGTATACAGATCTTCGGCAGTTCCACACAGGAAAGACCTGCCTGCTCACAGACCAGACCAGCATTTGAATATTTCATAGTTCCTCCGCTAAAATGCAATTATAAAAATCCGTTTATTTTTTATTTCTTTCTCTCAACAGGGTGGGGGACATCCCGTACATTCTGCGGCAATATGCCGTAAAATGGGAAGGTGAACTGAAACCTAACCTGCCGGATATTTCCTGAAAGGATAGTTCCGGATCACAAATCATTTCCAACATTTGTTCCGCCCTTTTTTTCTGCATCCATTTATAAGGACTTTCCCCGAAACAGGAGTGGAACTTCCGGCTGAAGGAGCGTTCGGAAACATAGTATAAATCAGCGAATTCCTTGACAGAGTTCACTTTCTTATAGTTTTCCATGACAAATTTCTCAAAACGTTGTCTGATGCCGGTCGATGCGGAAAAGAACGCTGTCAGTTCTTTCTTTGTATAAAAGCCCTTCAACACCAAAAGCAGTTCCTGCTGCTTCAACAAATGCATATGCTTACAAAGCAGCCTTGCTTCCAGATACTTTCTGACAGAATCCAGCACTTCAGCAAGAGGCTTCCTGACGGGAAGAATAAAATCATCAGCCATTCGCTCCTCCTCTCTGACAGACAACGAACCCAAAAACAATTTGTCACATACACTTACATTCCTGTCCCAAAATAAAAGCATACATTTCGAACCGGTTATAGACTTCATCCGGGTTCCTATATTTTGTGGAATGAATGCCATCTGGTTCTGTAAAATTCGTAAACCTTTATATTTACCCAGATCAAAAATCACATCACCTTCAATCATAAAAAGAGTGCACGATGACTTGCTGTTATCAATCCGGTATACCTCATTCTTCTCCAGTTGCTGGCAAGTAAATCCTACATCCGAATTCATCTGGTAATTCAGACAGGATAAATGTTCATTCAGATATAGTAATTTCATGTTTCTTATTTTTTATTACAACAAAAATCAAGATAAAGCTGTTTTTGTAAAAACAGACAATTTCTCAACTAAAACAGACAAGTTAAATACACAGAACATATACTGGTCAATCAATCGGGCTTTGATAGGTCATTGGACATAAAGAGTTTTGGAGGTAATAAGACCATGTATTTTTATGACTGACTACCATTCCGATGGTATATCGGTTCCTAAAACAGCATTCATAAGATATGTCTCTGAGTTACCAAATGCTCGTGTAAAAGTGATATGAAACAAAGTTCTCACAATATTTATTTCGTGAATATATGACTATAAACAGACACCAGAATATGACACGCTACAGAAGGATTGCAGGAAAGGTATCATGGTCAGTGTATCTGTAGGGTTTGGAAAGAGTGCAAAATCGGTAATGAACTGGTTTTCGGTGCCGATCTGAAGGTTGTAGCTGGGTTTCGTCTGACCGTTACGCATGGCATTCCTCTTCATTTTCATAAAAGTAGCGTCCTTGTCTGTCTTGGAATAGAAGTTCCTGCCTTGTAGAGTGTCCAGGATGATTGTCGTATTCCTGTAGCTTGTCTCTTTGTTCTTCCAGCTCCTTCAGCTATTTGCGTTTTTTTCAGCGCAACTTTCTCCTCTTGGGTGGAAGGTTCGGGAACTCTTTCAAGTGCATGACGTAACTCTCCCGCCATTTCGGTCAGCATAGCCGGAGTGAATTCAACTGCCTCATAGCTTTCCGATGATTTCTCTCGGGCGATGACATCATTTTTCTATCCTAGAGGACATGTAGCTTCCTCATCAGGTGTTCACGATTCCGCTCAACTGTTTTTCGCCAGACGAAAGTGTACTTGTTGGCTTTGGATTCAATCTTTGTGCATAAAAAAAGGAGGTGTGCAATTTGACACACCTCCATGACTTATTCCGGCAAATACTTTTTGTAGTCATCCTGCACATCCGGATCAATGACCGGACGTACGGAATAGGTCATGCAACGCCTGTAAGTAGCGTTCGTATTGGAAGCGGATGTCCAACCCGCGGCAGATCCAACGGAATTGAGCAAATAATGGCCCGCATGAGTATTGCTCTTGGCCTGTGCCACGGCGAAAATAACTTCATCCCCTCCCGTTTTGTTGTTCAAGAAGGTACCGTCATAAATACTTCCAGGCAGAGGTGTCTGTATTCCAGAATAACTTGCATAATAATATGCAAACCTCAAAGTCACGGCCTCTTTCTGCGACATAATCCGGAATCCGTAAGGAGAAGGGTCAAATACGGTTTTCCCGCCTACATCCTCCGGATTCCCTGTCTGGGAAGGCCGGTTCCATGGATACAGGAATACCCAGCGGTCTTTGAAATAACTAACCAGCCCATGCGGGAAACATTCATACAGCCAGAAACTTTGATGAGAGACGATAGCGTTTGGATGTTCGATGCTCTGTTTCATCGTAAGAGCAGCCCCTCTCGCTTGCTGAGCATCTGTTTTTCCATAATCCACATCATTTCCTCTCTGTTCCCAAAGGAAATCAAATAGCTTGCCACTGCCGTCATAAAAGTTTTTATTGACACGAACATCATGTGCCGGGAACGGGTCTTTCCTGCCCCATTGATATTGCATACCAAATTCCCTATATGCATCTGCACTATACTGTGATTGGACCCTTTCGTATGCTCCCAACAGATGCGACATCAATTGAACCGTTTTCGGACCATCACCTCCCTGACTCGCAACATCCAAGACTGTCGGATACTTGTCAACAATCCAGATATGCCAGGACCAGAGTGTCGGATTCCCCTTGATCTTTCCAGATTTAATTTCTATCAACACATTTCCCGGAGTCTGCCCTGGCTTGACATAAATATATGATCCCGGACCGGAACCTCCCTGTTCGGACAATTCACTGAGTCCCGCTTTTTCTATATCATTATGCCCACCAGCCTCTTTAATATCCGTCCACACGATATTGACTCTCCAATCATCATCTGCATCCAACTTATTCAACATGAAATCCTCTTTGCTACCGGGAAGTCCCTGCTTATCACTTAAAACAGCGTCATGATCCAGAAGCTTTTTGTAATACTCATAGGCAGTATTTACCCGGGAAACAGGAATAAAGATCCCTTGCTTTGCTCCCGCTTTAAGCATATATGTATTCGCTTCAGGCTGCACAATTCCGGAAACCAGCTCCAACTCAAATTCTCTTTCCGGAAAAAGACCATCAGGGGAATAAATCTTGAATTTCGCCTTACCGGAGTAAAGACGTGAGGTTGTGATATCGTCAACAGCCGTGAAAGAAACTGGTTTCCCGGAAAGGGAAGGATCCTTCTCATAGAAAGGAGCGAACATCTCTATCACATCACCTGCTCCGTTGTCGGACAAAGCGGAAACCAACTCAATTTTGTATTCGCTGTTGGCTTTGACATAATATTGCTTCTGTTTGCCATCCATCAGATAGATACTGTTATTGGATACCAGCAATGACTGATGCAGGAATTTGTCAAAAAAGGGGATAGCATTATATTCTTTCTGCAAGAGGCTGAGTTTCCCCGACGCACTTCTACCGGTTTCCACGTGTGTGACGGTGAAAGTATAAGTGGTATTGAAATTATCGAAATACTCCGTATTTCCTGTAATGTCGGGAGCCGTCACCGTGTACTTCCATATTCCCCCGGCAAGTTGACCCGTTTTCTTTATCTTGAACGGATTGGCGGCTTCGGCATGGAAAACGGGCTCCAAATCATGCGGTTCTGTCTTTACATAGAAAGTAACCCTGGCACCTGCCTCTTCCGCTGTAAGCGTCCGCCCGTCTTTCGTTATCACCTTATCCGCCTGCCCATAGCTCTCGCCATACTGATTGACCTCAATAAACTCCAGCGGCCGGCTGCAGGCCTCGTCCGCAAAAATCTGTAAGGTGACATTGATATCCTTAGACTGCTCAAAGCCAAGAAACCATTTCATACGCCCCGCCTTCACATAAGCGGCTTTCAACGTATTCTGAGCATCTTCCGGCTTTTCCGGCCACCTTCGGGATGCATCCACATGCTCTGTGACCGTAAAGGTCACGGTTTTCTCATCCGTCGGTGCGGTCTTATCCGGATCCGAAGGTTTTATAGAATAACTGATCCATGCAGGCAGTCCCTCTACCGTAAATCCTTCCGGCCAGGAAGTCTGCACTTTCGCCGTCAGGCTGCCTCCCTCCCTATAAAAAGTGAAATGGTCGGCACTGACCCCCAGCATATATTGCCCGTCATACAATACATCAGACATAATGGACTCGTTCCATACCACAACATTATACATGATGTTAGCAGCCGGCCCTTTCCTAGCATCCTCTTCCGTATCGAATCCCGGACCACCTACAGCCTTGATATTTACCAGATAACGGTGGTTACGCAGCAAGGGAAGGTACTCGTATGTCGCATCAGCCTCGGCTCCGGTACGTTTCAGGTAGTCTATCCGGAAGAAAGTTTCCTTGTCAGGACGGCTCTTATCTGCACCGGTCAGTCCGACAACGATATAAGGACGTTTCAAGTAATTTTCCGTATTATTCTCAGGAAGAGTTTCTCCGTTGGCTCCTTGCGTGGCAGCCGTCGGCACATTGACCGCCTCCGGAACATATACCTCACGTAACAAGATTTTCTCATCCACTATGGAAGATGTTCTATCAATCTTTCCTGTCACAGCCGGAGCAGGATCAGGAATAGAAGGCTGTTTCGCCTTTCTATTGGCCTCATCCCAGTAAATCCTGTTCTCGAACGGAGAGACCCGTCCCGTCGTATTGGTATTATAAAAAAATACTTTAGTCAGCGTTATCCCTTCAATCCCCCCGGCTTTCTCGTCGAATGTAGAAGCCCCTTCCGACATGTTGCTCAAGTTAAGCCCCACGTCCACACGTGCTACGGCACGGACCAGATAGACAGTTCCAAGTTTGGGAACAGCACCGGCACTGTGATCCACCCTGACCGGGTCCGAGGCACCCCACATCGGCAACTCCCCGTCTTTCCATACCCCCTTGTCCGGCATGGAGAAAGTGAAAAGTTGCATGACTTCCTCCCGTGTCTTTCCAGCCAGCCCGTCTGCGTCTGTATTAGCTGACCGGGTGACATTGGCCAGCATCACGAATGTACTGGTATCGCCTGAAGGAGTATTTTTCGCCAACAAGGTCATGGTACCCTTGTCTTTCTTGTCAGCCGGATCACCGGAAGGAATATAGGAGGTCACTTTGGCCTCATATGAAAACTTGTTGTCCTTGTCAAACACAAGTACCCTAATCCTCTCCGCTGCCGTGGAATTCTCCCCCTCCGGTGTAAGGGACCGTGTCAGGGGATTTCGAAGACCAAGTCCTTCGACAGACATGCTGACAGACGTCCAGCCGTCCCTGACAGGCATTTCTGTCCCGCCGTTTCCATACTCATCGAAGGGATCACTGCACCCTTGCACGAGAGGGATTCCCATAGATATCGCCAGAAAAGCGACTATCAAAGTGTAATGTTTGATTCTCATATGTATCTATTCTTTAAACTGTTTTTCTTCGTGATGGCATGACTGACCATACCTTAGTTACCAGGGGATAGCCACCTCCGTATCCTCCCATTCGTCCACAACTATGTCATATTCCATATTTCCGGGTCCTTTCAGTGTGGCGAAGACACGGTAAACCGTATTACGCCGGATGTTGTAATAACCCTTATCATTCTCGGAAAGATCCGGATTATAGAGTTCGATCCTATACGGCTTATCGGGGGTTCCCATCCGATAATCGACGGATAAGACCAAGGCCAGCGCCCCCTCTTTCCCTTTCCCGTAGACTCCCGGAGCCACATAGATGTAGCTAGGTGTCTTACCCATATATGGAAGCAGTCTTTCTTTGCATTTGGTCACAAAAGCGGATTCTCCGGCCCCCTCGTTGGCACCGTCATGGAAACTGGCTCTTTCCGGCAATAATAGGGGAGTCCCCGCATAATCTACTCCTCTCATATCCGGATTACCACTTCCAGTGGCGGTGTATTCCCCAGAAGAAGGCAGTACAGAATAACCGCTAGCTTCATTGTTCAGGGTGAGTTTTGTCACTTTGGAAAGAGGTAACAAAGGAGACAGATAATTCCCCCTGTCATCAACTGTTGTAAGTATGAACTCAATACGGGCATGCATACGTTCCAGAAGTATGCAGGGAGAAAGGGTAATCCTATTATTACTAACTACATTATCCGGAACATGGAAGTTACACTGCCCAGTCATGGGAAGATACTTCCGGTTTTCTCCTTTCAGATCGTCAGATGTGAAAATTTCGGTCTTTTCCATTAATTGCTTCGGATCAGGAATTGTATGTCCATTCCTGATTTTTTCCAATCCGGATTCACAATTAACCAACAAAACAAAATTATAATCGCCTCCCATCAACTCCAGGTCCAAGGCTATATTGGATTCGCCTGCATTCACTCTACCCATCTCTCTCATCTCAAAATGCTCAATGCCGGTTATACCCGCCAACGGGTTGGTTGTTCCTTGGGAATAATAGAAAATAACTTTTTCCGGAGAGCTCTCCATATTCTTAAAAGCGAAGAGAAGAACATGTTTAACAGTTTTCTCATATTCCTCTGCACCGATATAGTTCTCTTTCCACTCTCCGGATGAACGTACAGACGCCTTTGTCATCTGAGAAATACCAGTTCCTCCATTCATTTCCGCCACAATCCGGATGGGAATACCCGAAACTGACTTTTCTAACTCTTCCGTATCAGACGAACATCCGGTCAATTGTACAATTGATACACAGGCCACCATCAACAGCTTTATCACAATTCCGTATTTCATTATCTATCATTTTTATAATAATACCAATTCCTTTCTAATATTACACGAATCATTAGTTTTAAAATCTGTCTGATTATCAGTTCTCCAATTCTATGGGGCGGGAAACGACATTCCAATCCAGAACGGTTGCTTGTATCAACATCCATGTTTCCTTTTCGTTCTTGAGTTTCAGGGTTATGGGAAAGTCATGGTCACATTCCAGACTATACGGCGGTTCACCCGCATCTCCCCGGAACATGAGGATGTCATCAACCAGATTAGCGGTATAAAGAATCTCCCCGGTTGTCTTGTCAATCAGAGATACGAATGCATTTCTTCCCTCTTCCAGTTTCATCAGCGTGAAATCCGCTTTCAATGCCCCTTCAGCGTCACGTACGGCTTCGGTCTCGTATTCAAAACGTTCGCAAAGGGCGATCCGGCCGTTGAAATCATACACACCGTTGTCATCTTCTATCCTGATGACAAATTCCCCGTCTATGGGGAAAGGGGAACCTATGGAGCTGATTGTGAAGTGTACCCGGTATGTCAATTCCTGCATATTGAAAGCCACCCGTTCATACACGCTTCCCATATCTTTCCGGTTCTCCAGTGATATGGAGGCGAGACCGACATACAGAGGCCCGGGGGCTGAGGAAATCCGTCCGTTTTTCAACCGCAGTGACACCTGCATTTCCTGTCTGGTAGTAACGCCTTCTCGAAAATCTGAAAAATCATAGGCCTCCAGGTCACTGCCACCCCATGCGACAAACGTGAGTTTCCCCGTATGCCGCAATGTGGCGGACAAAGAATAATCTGCCGAAAGGACTGCCTTCTTGTCAGAAAATTCGCCCACCAGCAGATCATCATCATCAAAGATAAATACCCGGACTTCTCTGATATCTGACGGATAGCCAGGAAATTGTTCGCAAGGGGTCTGTCTATAGAACTGGAAATAAACACCTTGCGGACAACTACCCAAGTCATCAAATACCGCAGAATTACATCCTATAAGACAGTAAACCAGCAACATGATAAATGCGATGTAATGTACACTTCTGATTCTCATTTGATATAGTTTATGTTGGGGTTATTTAGCAGTTTGAAACCAAACTGTTTGTTGATTGGAGAAAGAAGAGGAAAAATTCCTCTTCCCTCTCTACAGCTATGTAAGAAATTGTAGGCTGAATTTATCAGCAATCTAATACTAAAATTACTCCAGAACGACATCACGTGAAACGAGGTTCCACTGGAGTACCTTGGCCTCGACACGCATATAGGTCTCTTCTTTCTCGATATCCGGATTTTCTGGATTTGTCGGTTCAGTAGGATCTGTCGGTTTCGGAAGATATGGATCTTTGGGATCGGAAGGATCCCATGGCATGCCCAATCCTTGGAAAGCCTTGATTGTCAACAGATAGGTGTTGTTACGGCGCGTGTCAGCGTTCACAATCGATTTTCCATCAGCTGTAACAGTCTGACGGTTCCACAACGCACGGTATGCACATTTTCCGTTCATGTAAGTATAAGCTCCTTGATCCGGATTTAACTGGCTTTTCTTTGCGGCTTCCTTGCTAGCATAGATAAGACCGTCTTTTTCCCCCCGGAAAAATGTTGTCCCTTTTTGAAAATTAGTCTCTTTGACCAATTTTCCGTCTTCAAGTTTCCATACTTCATTCGGAGTATAAGTGGTATAGACCTTGGCATAGGGCAGACGGTAGTAACCGAAATTCTTGTTTTTAGCAGTGAATGCATCCTTTTTTACGGAATTTTCCAGAAAATAAATGCCTGCTCCTGTTTTAGCTTCAGAGGCGCTTGCTGCAGCATTTTTAGCAGCATACATACCAAGATCATCCTGCTGTGGATTGTCTTTTGACAGAAGATTCCCCAAACGGATTAAATTTTCTTTAGCTGAACCTTCCGGTTCTTTGGCCGTCTCAAAATCGGTATATCCATCAATGGCTGATGCAAAGCCCTCGTAAAGGCCGTCGGCATCTCCAATTGTACGCTTTCCCGCATGGTTACGGAAAAGATATGTCTTTGCGGCACCGTTGATGGCAGTATACGTGA
>NZ_JAVHZY010000032.1:0-46017 GCF_031119655.1 Phocaeicola sp. GP0067 | reverse complement strand
GCGTTGACGGATTCGAACCGCCGACCCTCTGCTTGTAAGGCAGATGCTCTGAACCAGCTGAGCTAAACGCCCGATAGTGCTTTCTCGTGCAATATTTAATTTCTTTCTTCGGTGGGCGTTGACGGATTCGAACCGCCGACCCTCTGCTTGTAAGGCAGATGCTCTGAACCAGCTGAGCTAAACGCCCGATAGCCTCTTGTTTCAAAAGCGTTGCAAAGATACGGCTATTTCCGATAACTGCAAATTTTATGCACACTATTTTTTCATTTATTTTTCAATTAAGCACTTAACACACTGAAATACAGAGGATAAATTACAAATCCTGTCTTATCATTCAAGAAACAAAAAAGGGAAACTATACCTTATTATATATAGTTTCCCCTTTTTCCTTTTGAATTTATTTTATTCCTGCCCGAAACGCTTTGCCTGTTCGGCAATCAATTCCACATCATCAAAATAGTTAATCTTCATCGCCTTGCGTACTTCATCCAATGTAGCGGTTGCCGTAGCACGGGCTGTTTCGCATCCCTTACGTAACATATCGTAAATAGCCGGAATATCCTTTTCAAACTCTTTACGACGTTCGCGGATAGGCGTCAATTCTTCTTGCATAATAGCGGCAAGGAACTTCTTCACCTTCATGTCTCCCAATCCACCACGGGTGTAATGTGCCTTCAGTTCATCCAAATTAGGATAATCGGGCAAATAACGTCCAAAATGCTCAGGCTTACAAAAAGCATCCAGATAAGTGAATACTGTATTTCCTTCCAATTTACCCGGATCGGAAACTTTCAGGTGAGTAGGGTCGGTATACATGCTCTTCACTTTCTTTTCCACCTCGTCGGCTGTGTCCGACAAATAAATACAGTTACCCAATGATTTGCTCATCTTAGCCTTTCCATCCGTACCCGGCAGACGCAGACAAGCCGCATTGTCCGGCAATAGGATTTCGGGTTCTACCAACGTATCACCATAAATATGATTGAAACGACGTACAATTTCACGGGTCTGCTCAATCATCGGCTCCTGATCTTCACCCACCGGAACGGTAGTTGCTTTGAAAGCGGTAATATCAGCAGCCTGACTGATAGGATAAGTGAAGAACCCTACCGGGATGCTGGTTTCAAAATTACGCATCTGGATTTCGGTTTTCACTGTCGGGTTACGCTGCAAGCGTGACACTGTGACCAAATCCATATAATAGAAAGTCAATTCGCACAATTCGGGAATCTGAGACTGGATAAAGATGGTGGACTTCATCGGGTCCAGACCGACAGCCATATAATCAAGCGCCACCTCAATCACATTCTGACGCACCTTCTCGGGATTTTCTATATTATCGGTTAATGCCTGCGCATCGGCAATGAAAATAAAAGTCTTGTCATACAGTCCGGAATTCTGAAGTTCAACTCTGCGCTTCAACGAACCTACGTAATGACCGATATGCAATCTTCCCGTAGGACGGTCACCGGTCAGTATGATTTTTTCTTTTCCCATATCTCTTAAATATTATCTTATATTAAAAATTACGCAAAGATAGGAATATTCTGACACAAACACTTAACTTTGAACCGCTATTTCACATATAATAATTGTTTCGATGAATAAACTAAGACCGACCATTAAACTAGCTCTATTTATTTCTGTAGCAAGCCTGTTCTTTGCCGCATGTTCCGATGATGACGATAAAAGTATTCCCGTACCGGAACCTTCACGGATGATTACCGGAATTAAAGTGCATAAGATTTCGGATGTTATCACTTATCAGGGAATGATAAGCCTCACTTACGACAACAACAAACGGCTGACCCGCATTTATAGCAGTTCACCGTTAGCGGCAGTAAATTACACGTACAAAGAGAACTCTGAAGTCAGTTATACTTACTCTACGGAAAATTCTCCTTTGGTAGAAATAAGCACCTCGTTGGAAAACGGCAGAAGTTATGTATGCAAATTCTCCAACCGGGAAAATCCGGTAACCTATTCTTATGACAATGAAGGTTATCTGAAAAGCTGCAATAACAATGGAACCGTATTGGAATACAATTGGGAAAGCGGAAATCTATCTTCCATAACCACTACTCCAAGAGGAACTTACAACAGTGATTACAGAGTTTCCAATATCGCCAATGATTATAGTCTGGACTTGAACACACTGGCACAATGGATTGATGACCGCGAAAACTATACCACCGTAATGAACACTTTCGGACAGATGGCCGAAATTCTAGGGAAAAGAAGCGCCAATATTCTGGAAGACACTTATTATATATACGACTATAGTTTCCGGCAGGATGGAAGACTAAAAGATATGACCCTGATGGGCGGATCGGAAAATATAGGATATTCATTCCGCTTTTCGTATGCCGATGATACAGAAGTATCCGAATAAATATACAAAAAACAGAACATTCGGAGAGGATTTCAGACTTTTATTTTAATTTGTGTTGACAAAGATCTTGATTTATTTTGTTATCTTGGAAATAAGTCGTTACTTTGCACAAAATTTAGTAATGCTATGTATCCTACAGGAACAAAGATAATATAGACATACGAACAAATGCGTTAGTCCTCGTACGAGGATGGACGCATTTTTTTTAATATTTAGCGACATTAAAACAACTATTACAATAAAAGAAACTTTCAATGAAAAAGGATTTAAAGAAAGTCCTGGTATTGGGTTCGGGTGCACTCAAGATAGGCCAGGCAGGAGAGTTTGACTACTCAGGTTCACAAGCGCTGAAAGCATTGCGCGAAGAAGGCATTCATTCGGTGTTGGTAAATCCTAACATCGCAACTATCCAGACTTCGGAAGGCATAGCCGACAAGGTTTATTTTCTTCCTGTCACTCCCTTCTTTGTTGAAGAAATTATCAAAAAAGAACAACCGGACGGTATTTTATTGGCTTTCGGTGGACAAACTGCATTGAACTGCGGTACCGAACTTTACCTGAACGGTACACTGAAGAAATATGGTGTAGAAGTATTGGGTACTTCGGTAGAAGCCATCATGTACACTGAAGACCGTGATTTATTCGTAAAGAAGCTGGATGAAATTCCGATGAAAACCCCGAAGAGCCACGCCGTGGAAAGTATGGAAGAGGCTCTGAAAGCTGCCCGCGAAATCGGTTATCCGGTTATGGTACGCTCCGCATACGCACTAGGTGGTTTAGGCAGCGGCATCTGTCCGGATGAAGAAGCTTTCATCAAACTGGCTGAAAGTTCATTCGCATTCTCTAAACAGATCCTGGTTGAAGAGTCATTGAAAGGTTGGAAAGAAATAGAATTCGAAGTAATCCGCGATGCCAACGACCATTGTTTTACAGTGGCAAGCATGGAAAACTTCGACCCGCTGGGAATCCATACCGGTGAATCTATCGTGGTGGCCCCCACTTGCTCTCTGACAGAAGAACAAGTAACAATGTTGCAAGATTTGTCTACAAAATGTATCCGTCACTTGGGTATTGTGGGTGAATGTAATATCCAGTATGCTTTCAATGCAGAAACGAATGACTACCGTGTTATCGAAGTAAATGCACGCCTGAGCCGTTCTTCTGCCCTGGCTTCTAAAGCAACCGGATTCCCTCTGGCATTCGTTGCCGCCAAAATCGCTTTAGGCTACACACTAGACCAGATTGGCGAGATGGGTACTCCCAACTCAGCCTACGAAGCTCCCCAGTTGGATTACTTGATTTGTAAAATCCCCCGTTGGGACTTGACTAAATTCGCAGGTGTATCACGCCAGATTGGCTCCAGCATGAAGTCTGTGGGTGAAATCATGTCTATAGGCCGCTCTTTCGAAGAAATCATTCAGAAAGGTCTTCGTATGATAGGTCAGGGTATGCATGGTTTCGTAGGAAATGACCATACTAAATTTGAAAACCTGGATGAGGAACTGGCCAACCCGACAGACCTCCGTATTTTCTCCATCGCCTCGGCATTGGAAGAAGGATACAGCATTGAACGCATCCACGAACTGACCAAAATCGACCCGTGGTTCCTGGGTAAGTTGAAAAACATCGTTGACTATAAGGCCAAACTTTCGACTTATAATAAGATTGAGGATCTGCCCGAAGATGTGCTTCGCCAAGCTAAAGTATTAGGCTTCTCCGACTTCCAGATTGCACGCTTCGTATTGAAAGCCAGTGGCAATATGGAAAAGGAGAACTTGGCTGTACGCGCCCGTCGTAAAGCTTTGAATATCCTTCCGGCTGTCAAGCGTATCAATACCGTCGCATCTGAACATCCCGAATTGACCAATTACCTGTATATGACATACGCTACTACGGGTTATGACGTCAATTATTATAAAAACGAAAAATCGGTAGTTGTATTAGGTTCAGGCGCTTACCGCATCGGTTCATCCGTGGAATTCGACTGGTGCTCTGTAAATGCTATCCAAACCGCACGCAAGTTGGGTTACAAATCCATCATGATTAACTATAACCCTGAAACAGTTTCTACCGACTATGATATGTGCGACCGTCTGTATTTTGACGAACTTTCATTTGAACGTGTACTTGACGTGATTGATCTGGAGCAGCCGGGTGGTGTCATTGTATCGGTAGGTGGACAAATACCTAATAACCTGGCGATGAAGCTTCACCGTCAGTCGGTACCTGTATTGGGAACTTCTCCGCTTTCTATCGACCGTGCGGAAAACCGTCATAAATTCTCGGCCATGCTTGACCAACTGGGTATTGACCAACCGGCATGGAAAGAATTGACCAGCCTGGAAGACATGGAAGAATTTGTAAACAAAGTAGGTTACCCGGTATTGGTCCGTCCTTCCTATGTGCTCTCGGGCGCTGCCATGAACGTATGCCATAACGAAGATGAACTGAAGGAATTCTTGCAGATGGCTAAAGAAGTTTCTAAAGAATATCCGGTAGTCGTATCCCAATTCATGCAAGATACTAAAGAAATAGAATTCGACGCTGTAGCCCAAAACGGTGAAGTAGTGGAATATGCCATCTCCGAACACATTGAATATGCAGGTGTCCATTCAGGTGATGCCACATTAGTATTCCCGGCTCAGAAAATTTATTTCGAAACAGCACGCCGTATCAAGAAGATTGGTCGCCGTATCGCTAAAGAATTAAACATTTCCGGTCCGTTCAACATGCAGTTCCTGGCTAAGAACAATGAAGTGAAAGTGATTGAATGCAACCTGCGCGCATCACGTTCATTCCCGTTTGTTTCCAAAGTATTGAAACGCAACTTCATTGAAACCGCAACCCGCATCATGTTGGGTGCTCCATACAGCCAACCGGACAAGTCGGCATTCGATATTGACTGGATCGGTGTGAAAGCTTCCCAGTTCTCTTTCTCCCGTCTGCACAAGGCAGACCCTGTATTGGGCGTAGATATGTCTTCAACAGGTGAAGTGGGTTGTATCGGTGATGACTTCCATGAAGCTTTGCTGAACTCTATGATTGCTGTCGGTTTCAAGATTCCTACAAAATCTGTCATGTTCTCGTCAGGTGCCACCAAATCCAAAGTAGATTTGCTGGAAGCAAGCCGTATGCTGGCAGAAAAAGGATATGAGATCTATGCAACTGCCGGAACCGCAACTTTCTTGAATGCACACGGAGTAAATACCACACCGGTTTACTGGCCGGATGAAAAGCCCGATGCAGAAAACAATGTCATGAAGATGATTGCCGAACATAAATTCGACCTGATAGTCAACATTCCGAAAAACCATACCAAACGTGAGCTGACTAATGGTTACAAAATTCGTCGTGGAGCAATCGACCACAATATTCCTTTGATTACCAACGCCCGTTTGGCAAGTGCTTTCATTGAAGCATTCTGTGAAATGAGTGAAAAGGATATTCAGATAAAGAGCTGGCAAGATTACAAATAATCTTTCTTAGGGATATTCAAAAAGGAGCTGATTCGTTTTTCCTGAATCAGCTCCTTTTTTATCTCCTAACGGGAAAGATCATTAAAACGATAAGTAAAAGTAGCCATCGCATAACGTCCCAATCCCCAAGTCCAAGTTTCTCCCTGTCCGGTATCATTCATCCAACGATTGACAAAATCCCGTTGTTGCAGAATATCAACAACCTGAAATTTAAGCAACCCTCTTTTCCCTTTCAGAAAACTGTAAGTCAGCTCACCGTTCCAAAGCCACTGCGTCGTATTGGAGGCCTCATCCTTATATCCCCTGCGATTCATACTTCTCACAACGGTATAAAGATTCAAGTTGAGAGGTAACTTCAGTCGACACTCCGCGCCATAATAAAAATCATACGTCCTGTAATCCGAATTGTTTGTATAACTGTTATCGGCTTGCTGATAAGTGATTGCTCCATTTATCTTAAACTCATGCTCTTCCAATTTATAGGCAAACTCCACATCCTGCATCAAGGAAAGCATTTGGGAGGTGTTACGATCATTCTCATTGGCTTCTCCCATTATCTGCACATACGAAACCCTCCGGTTATAATTTGCATTGGTAGCAAGACGAGCGAAAATTTTCTTGAATAATTTATTCGTATAATATATATTCCCGCCAATGCCCCAATTACCATTTATATTCTCGGGCCGACTGGTATATACCCCACTCTTCTCATCATAGGTTCTTTTCCGGCTTATATCATTTATCGTATTATTATATCTCAAACCACAATATAACATTTCCTGCTTTTCCATATTTCCTCCTCTATAATTCACAGATATACTTTGCCCGAAAGCGGGTTTCAGCCCCGGATTCCCCATTGTTATGTTCAGAGGATTAGTATAATCGGGCACAGACAACAAATCATAAATGGAAGGCTGCCGGGTGTATCCGCTATAATACACACTCATATTATGGTTATTGCCCAAATCATAATCAAAATGCAGTTCGGGCACTATGTTCAACACGGTAATGGTCGTATCTATCTTCACTTTTCCCCTGTTGCTTTTCGTCGTAGACTTCTGAGGCGACAGCCCAAACCGGATATTCAACCTCACTTTTCTCCAATTAAGTGTGGTGCGCAGTCCGAATTCATTGGAATGAAGATCATTACGAGTATAATCACTTAAACTATCCACCCTTCCTGCCTCATAACCAGATGGAAGACTTCCCCACAAAGCATCCTCATCCAAATTGTACGTAACCGCATTATTACTCTGCCGTTGATACTCATGCCGATAATAAACCTGAAGCATTTGTTTTCCTATTGGCTCCGTATAGCTGACCTCCCCCGCCAATAATAAATTTCTGGCAGGTGACTCCCGGTATTGATTTCTATATAAAACCGAATCTGCCCCCAGGTCATTCTTCAATTGATAATAAGTAATAGACGATTGCTGATAATTACCACTCGCCTGATTACTATAATCATTTCTTAACTCTATGGAGAGTTTCCGGCCGATATCATTCAATTTATGAGTGAGCAAAAGATTATTGCCTATCATCAGATTGTTCGTCTTATTTTGAGAATTTCCCGTATTTTTATTTATCCTGAACTCAGGAGGAATCATTGCATCGTCCCTCCAAGGCTCTGAAACATAGTCCAAAGGATTGGTACTGAAAGTCGCCGAAATATTTTCTGATACCGAATTTAACCGGCTATGATTGATGTTATGCCTGAAATTAATTTCCGTCCGGTCACTCAAACTTCCCGTCAGATATATATTCTCCCAAAAAGAACGATTCCTACCCGTACTCAAGCCATTATTATAGGCATATTGGCTACCGTTAGGCAGATATTCTTCTGACTGGCTTCGCGATTCATCCGCGCTTTTATTATTATTATATGAAGCACTGACATTGAGGTTGAGTTTCTTTATTTCCGTTCCCAAGCTAAAACCAATATCCTTCATTTGAGCAGGATTATCGGCCATATCACTGATAAAATTACCATATCTGGGGAGTTTTCCTAAATCACCATACAAGGACATCCGCCATTTTCCGACAAATTTATTCAAACTCATTTTCGCTCCATACATATCCCCCGAACCTTTCAAAGCTGAAACGTCCCCCATTAATCCATCTGTCAAATCCTTCTTGGTCTTCACATCCATCACCGTTTTCTTCTTACCGTCTGACACCCCTGTCATTTGCTCTTTATCCGACTGCTGCTCGTATACCTTTACCTCTTTCAAAGCATCTACCGGCATATTGTTCAAAGCAACTTTGCTATCTGCAAAAAACTCCTTTCCATTTAATAAGATCTGAGTGATTTCCTTTCCATGAAAATTCATCTTGCCGGATTTCTCGTCTAATTCCAATCCGGGAAGCTGCCTCACCAAATCCTGCAGAACAGCTCCTTCCGATGTCTTAAAGGCTCCGGTATTATATACTAATGTATCTCCGGACATCTTCATTTTCTGCAGTTCGGCCTTTATAACCGTTTCATCCAATACAATACTGGAAGGTTTCATCATCAGAGCACCTCCATAAACTTCTTTCCGATAAGCAGGAATATTCACTTTTTTTTCAATGGTTTCATATCCTAAAAAAGAAGCCCTTATTAAATAATTACCGGGATTCATAGGGTACAAACGGAAAACACCCTTCTTATCGCTCACCGTACCTTCTATAAAACTCGTATCAGGCAAAGAATAAAGTTGGATATTTACATCCGGCAAAGGATCGGGATAAGGGCGTTCTCCCTGTTCTCTGACAGAACCCGTCAAATGATAAGCTTTTTCTTTTCTTGCTTTATCTGAATCAAGCTTTTCCTGTCCACTAACCGGGAGAACAAAAGACAATATAATAAACAACGAGAACAGTTTAGTCATCTTGAAATATCAACAGGGTCCTATTTCAATGCTTCCGCAATGGCATTCATCAGATATCCAAATTCTTCTTTCTCATACCCGATGGAAGTATAAACGGCTTCTCCTTCTTTATTGAAAAGATAGGCGCGAGGAATTGACTTTTCAGCAAATAAAGAGAACACCTCACGTTTAGGATCGGGATATAACGGGAAAGTGAATTTCTTCCGTTCATTATAAGCCCTCAACTGTTCATCCGTATGCTCACGACCAATTACTAATAATACGAAGTCCTTGTTATCTTTATATTCAGGCCACAAAGTCTTCTCTATTTCAGCCAGTTCCAGCTGACATGGCCCGCACCAAGTGGCAAATAAGCTCACCAAAACGACCTTACCTTTCAATTCAGCCGAAGAAACATCTCCATATACCGCAGATTTTAGATGAAAATCAGGTAATTTATCTCCTTTTTTCAATTCTTGAGCATTTACGGCAAATACCATGCAAAGCATCATGAACAATAATCCTAACTTTTTCATTTTCATAGTTCTCAATATTTAATTATGGAATAACAAAGACAAATATATCTGTTTTTCTTATATTTGCCGCCAGAAAATATTATTTTTTAGCCTATGATGACTTTTATTTCATGTGCCAAAACAATGACCGGACGGAGCAAAATGCAAACTCCTGTTACCAGTACACCACAATTCCAAACCGAAGCGATACAGAATGCACTTGATATGTCCCAATTCTCTGCTGAAGAACTGGAACGACTTTTACGTGTGAACAGCAAAATAGCAGCAGAGAACTATATGCGATTTCAAGATTTCTGTTCGGACTCTCCCTCGGCTTTAGCTGCCTTACTGGCTTATACCGGTATAGTATATAAACGTATCCATCCACAGGACTTTACTCCTGAAGATTTTCAATATGCACAGGATCACTTGCGGATCACTTCTTTTCTTTACGGATTACTCCGCCCGTTAGACCAGATCAAGAATTACAGAATGGAAGGAGATATCAAACTGCCCGAACGTGGAGGAATATCCATGTTTGACTATTGGAAGCCGATTCTGACCGACACCTTTATCAAAGAAATTAAAGCAAGAGGAGGAATACTAATCAATCTGGCAAGTGGGGAGATGAAAGATTTATTCGACTGGAAACGCGTGGAGCAGGAAGTACAAGTGATCACGCCGGAATTTCAGGTATGGAAAAAAGGGAAATTAACCACCGTTGTGGTTTATGCAAAAATGTGCCGTGGAGAATTGACACGCTTCATCATTAAAAACCGGATAGAGAATCCTGGGGATTTAAAAGGATTCAAATGGGAAGGATTCAGTTTTGATGCCGGACACAGCACAGATACCCACTATCTTTTTAGCCTTCTTTCATAAAAAAATATTAAATAGTCAACCTACTCAAACTTTTTATCAGCACTCATGTTATTTAGTTGAATTTGGGAAGATAAACCTAGACAATAATTAACTAATAGAAATGAGTATGAAAAAATTAATGTTTTTGCTGGCTGCGGCCAGTTTAAGTTCTGTAGCGTTTGCGCAACAGAAAAGCAATTCACAAAACGTCCTTGTAGGCGAGAGTGTAGATGTAATGGAGGTACCTGTGGATAAGTACAAGGTAGAGACCAATCACTTCTTCGATAATTGGTTCTTCTCTGTTGGTGGAGGTGCACAAGTACTGTTCGGCGATCAGTCCGATCTTGGTAAATTCAAGAAACGTATTGCTCCCGCTCTTCAAATATCAATCGGCAAATGGTTTACTCCCGGCTTAGGATTACGTTTGCAATATAGTGGTTTGCAGTCGAAGAGTTTTTCCAGTGAACCTTCCGCATATTCCAAACCTCACATGTTAAGCGAAGGATACTATCAGGATAAGTTCAACTACATGAATTTGCATGGTGACATCTTATTTAATGTCAGTAACATGATAGCCGGATATAATGAAGACCGCATATACGACTTCGTGCCATTCGTAGGTTTCGGTTTTGCCCACTCATATGATGCTCCACGTCGTAATTCACTGGCATTCAATTTCGGTATCATCAATACATTCCATCTGGCCAGTGCCTGGGACTTGAATCTGGAACTTTACGGAATGGGTACAGAAAACAAATTTGATGGAAAAACCACCAGTAAAGGCCCTGATTTTATGGCAGGTGCTACAGTGGGTATCACTTATAAATTTCCACAAAGAGGATTCAAACCTGCTCCGGATGTAGATGCTATCATGGCACTTACCTCTTCACAAATGGATGCCATCAATACCGCTTTGGCTCAACAGATAGAACAAAACCGTCAATTAAAGGCCCAACTTGCCAACCAACCCACTGAAGTGGTTACAGAACAAGTGACAGTGAACCAAATTGCTCCGGCTCCTCAATCTGTATTTTTCCAGATCGGTTCAGCGGTTCTTCCTACCAACTCTACTGTAAATTTGCAACAAATCGCAGATCTGGTAAAAGACAACCCGGGACTAAAATTGAAAGTAACCGGTTATGCTGATAGTGATACAGGTAGCGCTGCATGGAACAAGCAGTTAAGTGAAGACCGTGCCAACAACGTGGCTAATGAACTGGTTAAATTGGGTGTCAACAAAAACAATCTGATTATCAGCGGAATGGGTGGTGTCAACACCTTAACTCCTCCGGCATTCAACCGTCGTGTAATTATCGAAGCCCAATAATATACACTGATTTCTGTCAACAGAAGATAATCATGCCCGCAATTCCTTATAAAAACAGAATTGCGGGCATTTATTTTTTAGATGGAATAGCCCCACTGATCCAGTGCAAACTTCCAATTCTCTTCCACTAACCGGACCGTACGGTCGTCATACTTATACTTATTCTTCTTATATCCCTTCTTTCCGCCTATATATTGGCTGATAGCCGGAGCAGCTGCTTCGAATCCGGGAATAGAAAGAGATTTATAGATATGCTCGGTCATAGCCATTGCATCCGCTTCAAAATCCTCGAACTTCACTTCCATCAAATTTCCTTCAGGAATGAATTGTTTATCCGCCTCATATTTATGATACAGCTTGGTATAAATGGAAAGCACATTCTGTTCCAACGCCTCTGGAGAAATATCCTCCAGTTTCAACGGCTGGATTGTATTGGTGAAGAAATTCCTTGTAGATTCGAATACCGTATACGGATTACGCATCAAATAGATGAATTTGGCATTCGGAAACATCTTGACCAACTCTTTTACACGGCCTGTATGAGGCGGATTCTTACTTAAGAATTGTGTTCCGCCTGTATTCCAAAGAGAAATTTTAATAAGTTTGGTGAATATATCCTCAAACACTTTCAATTCCTCATCACTGATATCATTGAATAACAAATATTTATCAGCATATTCCTGCTGGTACTTAGGCAGGAACCAAAAGTTATAATAGGTATAGGGCATCATATTGGCCAATGCAAACTCTTCCTCCTGAGGCAAGTCTACAGCCAGTTCCATATTATCCGTCGGACGCTTGTCGGGCATCAGCCAACTCATATTCTTCTTGAAAAAAGGCTGTCCCCACATCATCAGGTGAGGAAACACCGTCTGATAAGTAGTATTATATCCGAAATGTTTGTCACAAGAGAACACATTATGCATAAAGGTAGTCCCGCTACGCCAATGTCCGAGGATAAAGACCGGATCGTGTTCCAAAGGCTTGTCGGCCAACAGTTTCCTGTATCGCTTTTCCTGCAATGGAGCCAAGGTGGAAAGCAAACGGCATACTGCTTTCGTCAAACGGTATTTTCCTCTATATGCCGGATCAATTTCCCTTCCCGCAGTAATCGCCTTGAACGTTTTCCAATCGGCGCCTACCAATGTATTAATCGGCAGCTTGTTGAATTCAAGTAATCCCATTACTTTTCTTTTTTTAATTGTACGCTGTTATTTTTCTATCTTGACTGAAATGCCTTGACGGTCCAATTCTTTCACCACCTTTTCTATGGCTTCATAATGTTCCTCACCAATACCCATAGCTGCCAGATTCAAAGTAGGAACTTCCATGGCATTCAGCATATCTTTGGCTTCCACTCTGTCTATAATCATCCCCACCGCACTGGTGTTATTGGTAATGGGGTCAATCAGAATAAAAGAACCGCAAGCTTTATTCTTTTGATAAGAATCAAAGAAAAGCGGCTTGGCGGTAGTAAATGTCACACGGGCAATCTGATTCAATTGCAAAGGCAGATCCTCCTTTTTCAATTTACCGTTTTCAACAGACAGATGCTCCATCGTATTCACATCCACTTTATACTTAATGCTATCTATACGGGTACGTCCTGTATTGGTGGTATGCTTGATAAAGAAAGATTTGTCAAGGTCCATCGCCTCCTCATCCATCCATACCAACATGGCTTCAAAGTTACGATCTATCACAGGCACATTATCGGCATGCACCAACATATCTCCGCGAGACACGTCAATCTCATCCTCCAAAGTCAATGTCACTGCTTGCGGCGGGAAAGCATACTCTAACTCACCATCATAAGTAACAATACTCTTGATATGAGATTTCTTGCCGGAAGGCAAAGCCATCACCTCATCTCCTTTATGGATGACACCGGAAGCAACCTTTCCACAGAAACCGCGGAAATCCAGATTCGGTCTTAATACATACTGAACCGGGAAACGGAAATCAGTCAGATTATGGTCATTCTCGATGGAAACCGTTTCAAGCAATTCCAATAAAGAAGTACCTTTGTACCATGGCGTACGTTCAGATTTCTGCACCACATTGTCACCGTCAAGTGCCGAAAGAGGAATACAAGTCACATCCGGGATTCCCAATGGCTCTACAAATTTCTTATATTCGGTCACGATTTCGTTGAAACGCTCCTCCGAAAACCCGACAAGGTCCATCTTGTTCACCGCCAGCACCACATGCTTTATTCCCAATAAAGATACCAGAAAAGTATGGCGGCAGGTCTGCGTAATCACACCCAAGCGAGCATCTACCAAGATTATGGCAAGATTGGCAGTAGAACCTCCGGTAATCATATTGCGGGTATATTGTTCATGTCCCGGAGTATCGGCTATGATAAATTTACGGTTGTTCGTTGAAAAATAACGGTAAGCTACATCAATCGTAATACCCTGCTCGCGCTCTGCTTTCAACCCGTCGCACAACAAAGCGTAATCTATATGGTCACCTGCATTCCCCACACGTTTGCTGTCACGTTCCAAAGCGGCAAGCTGGTCCTCGTACAACTTCTTGCTGTCAAACAACAGACGTCCTATCAGGGTAGACTTTCCATCGTCTACCGAACCGGCTGTCAACAGGCGTAGCAAGTCTTTCTGTTCATCCTTATCTAAATATTCCTTTATATTCAGTTTATTCTCCATCACCCATTCCTTCATTTTAAATTCCTACTTATCCATTTAAAAATATCCTTCACGTTTCTTCTGCTCCATACTGGCATCCTGGTCGAAATCAATGACACGGGTAGTACGCTCGCTTTTGGTAGTGGTCATCATTTCCTCTACAATTTTCTCAATCGTATCGGCATCACTCTCTACGGCCCCGGTCAAAGGCCAACACCCCAAAGTACGGAAACGCACTTTCTTCATTTCAATACGGTCCCGATATTCTTCGGGCAGTCGGTCATCATCAGCCATAATCAGATTTCCATCTATATTCACCACAGGACGTTCCTTGGCAAAATAGAGCGGCACGATAGGAATATTTTCCAAACGGATGTACTGCCAGATATCCAGCTCAGTCCAGTTGCTTAATGGAAACACACGGATACTTTCCCCTTTATGAATCTTAGCATTATAAATATCCCACAACTCAGGACGCTGGTTTTTAGGATCCCACTGATGAAAACGGTCACGAAAAGAGAATATACGTTCTTTGGCACGTGACTTTTCCTCATCACGACGTGCTCCACCAAAGGCGGCATCAAACCTGTATTTATCCAGCCCGTGAAGCAACGCCTGTGTCTTCATTAAATCGGTATGCACTTTGCTGCCATGCGTAAAAGGCCCTACTCCGGCATTAAAAGCCTCCATATTACTTTCCACTATCAAATTCCATCCATGTTCTTTGGCGTATTGATCACGGAACTCTATCATTTCCCTGAATTTCCATTTAGAATCGATATGCATCAAAGGGAAAGGCACCTTTCCCGGATAGAAAGCCTTCTCTGCCAAACGTACCATGACAGACGAATCTTTACCAATACTATAAAGCATAACAGGATTCTCAAATTCAGCTGCCACTTCACGAATGATATGGATAGACTCCGCTTCCAGTTCCCTTAAGTGGCTCAATTTATAATTTTCTTCCATTTTATAATGAATTATATTTTTTCTCCTTTTTTACCAACAATGGGGAGCACCAACTCCAACAAAGTATTGACCGACTCTTCCAAACTCAGCTTAGAAGTATCCAAAGATAAGGCAGGATGCTCCGGAGCTTCAAAAGGGGCGGAAATTCCGGTAAAGTTCTTGATTTCACCCCGACGTGCTTTGGCATAAAGTCCTTTCACATCACGTTTCTCACACTCTACCAAAGGAGTGCTGACATAGATTTCCAGGAAATCCTCTATCCCGATAATACGGGCAGCCATCTGCCGAAGCTCATTGCCGGGACTGATGAAAGCGGCAATGGTAATGATTCCCGTATCAACAAACAACTTGCCTATTTCGGCTATGCGACGGATGTTTTCCACACGATCCTCTGCCGAAAAGCCCAAATTATTATTGATGCCACTACGAATATTATCCCCGTCCAATATACGGCAGAGCAAACCACGTTTATGTAATTCACGTTCCAAAGCTATGGCAATAGTACTCTTACCGGAACCGCTAAGTCCCGTCAGCCACAGCATAACTCCCCGTTGTCCCAGCAGTTCTTCTTTATCTTTCCGGGAAAGCATACGGTCAAAGATAGGATATATATTTTCCTCTTCCATTCTCTATTTTCATTTTGTCTTTAACTTCATCAAAAAGGCCATATCAGCGGTATCAGAATAACCGAAATTATAAATGTCAATATATTCAACGGCAAACCGATACGTACAAAATCCGTAAACTTATAGTTTCCGATACCCTGCACAATCAAATTAGTCTGATAACCGATAGGAGTGGAAAAACTGGCAGATGCAGCGATGCAAATGACAACAAAAAAGGGCATCGGACTTACCCCCAACTGATTGGATAAGGAAAGGGCAAGCGGAAAAGCCAATGCGGCGGCGGCATTATTGGTTATCAGTTCGGTAAACAGATTTGTAATGATAAACAAAACAGCCAGCAACACATGCGGACTGTAGTCATCACTCATATCAATGATTCCATGCGCAATGATATCCGCCACTCCGGAATTTACCATGGCGCGACTTATAGCAAACGCACAGGCAATGGTTATCAAGATATCCCATGATATATATTTTGTATATTTACGTGCCGGAAAAAGTTTGGTCCATGCCATTATCACAGTCGTTACAGCTGCAAAAAAGAACATATCAAGATCAATACCGGGAAGTAATTTTTCCATAAAAGGCAACTCTCCTACTGTTGCCCCCACAATCATCAGCACCAATAAAGTCAATGCAAACCAACGTTTCTTTCTCCCGGCTTTCGGCTCGGTATCTTTGCCATTGGCCAATAACACGAATACAGAAGAATCTCCCCATGTAGAGATAAATGAATCATCCGCCCATAGCACCAACGTATCTCCCTCATGAAACTTCACCCGTGACAGATTCTCTACAATACTAACTCCGCTTCGTTTTATTTCTTTTACTTCAGCACCATAATGACGGACAAAATTAAAATCCCCCACCCTTTTATTGATACCCGGGAAACGAGCACCTATCACCGCTTCAACACGATGAAAAGAAGACGCATCCGCTTCCCCATGTTCGTCGCCTACCGTGTCTTTCCGGACCTCCGGCAACAACCTGGAAGAAAAAAACAACAAATAAACAATTCCTGCCAAAGCAATGAAAATGCCCACCCGGCCTAATTCAAACATACCAAAGCCCTTATATCCGGCATCTAAAATCATACCATCCACCACCAGATTAGTAGAAGTCCCGATAAGCGTACACATTCCCCCCAGTATGGTAGCATATGAAAGAGGGATCAAGAATTTAGTTGCCGGAATGCGGACAGATTCCGCCCAACGTTTAATAATAGGAGCAAAAATCACAACCACCGGCGTATTATTGAGAAAAGCAGAAACAAAAGAAATAGCGGGCAGCATACGTGCCTGCGCCTTCATGACCGTTGTCTTCTCTTGAGGCAGAAGTTTCTTTATCAACTGTCCCAACGCTCCCGATTGCCGGACTCCTTCACTGATCAGGAAAAGCAACGCTACGGTAATCATCCCTTTATTACTGAATCCCTCCAACATCTCTTTCGGAGTCAATATACCGAAACAAAGAAAGAGTACAGTAACAGAGAACAGAATCATTCCGGGACGCATTTTATCAAGGACTAATGCAGTCACCATCCCTATTAATCCCAAAAACACAATAATCATTTCGAATGTCAGCATCGTTTCCGGATATTAATTTCGTTTAACGACAAACCAAGGATTCAGCAAGTCCGGCTTGTTATATTTCAACGGTTCTTCTTTTCCCGCCTGATATATTTCTGCTCCGGATGCCTTGGCTATGGCATGACCGGCAGCCGTATCCCACTCCATGGTAGGAGCAAAACGGGGATATTCATCGGCCAGTCCCTCACACACTTTGCAAATCTTGATGGAACTGCCTACAGACACCAACTCCACATGAGGGTATATCTTTCGCTTTTCCTCAATATACTCTTCCGTTTCGGCCGACAGATGGGAACGGGAAGCAACAATGACAAAAACTTCATTTGTTTCGGCACAGGGCATACGAAATGCCGATGCCTTCATTTCTTCCAGTGAACGGCCTGCACGTCCGGTCACTCCTTCCATTTTATAAGCGCCGGTTGCCACTTCACCCCAATAAAGCGTTTCTTTGACAGGAACATAAATCACTCCAAAAACAGGAACTCCTTCTTTTACCAAAGCAATATTGACAGTAAATTCCCCATTCCGTTTTATAAATTCCTTTGTTCCATCCAAGGGATCGACTATCCACAACGTATCCCATTGCTCCCGTTTCTCGTAAGGCAAATGCTTTCCTTCCTCACTCAATACCGGATAGTCTGTTTCCTGCAAATAAGTCATAATGGTTTCATGCGCCTTACGGTCTGCAAGAGTCAGTGGAGAATTATCGGCTTTCCTTTCAACCTGAAAATCAGAAGAAGGATCATTATAAACGTTCAGAATTTCCTTACCGGCAGCTAAAGCCGCATCCATCGCTTTTAATATATATTCAGTCTGCATAGTGTTTACTTCCATTAAAATGCTTCTGTCATATTGAAATAGAACAAACTTTGATCATTGGCAAAATTACGTCCGAAATCCAGACGTACATTCATACGCGGCTGCACCTCGATACGAAGTCCCACACCGGCATTAGGAAGCACTCCTTCAATCTTACCCATGGTAGGCCCCATAAAACCGCACCCTCCCCATGCAACAAAACCCAAATGATGCAACATACGCTTTACCCATGTACTTTTATCCGTATTGAACATCTGACGATATTCGGCAAGCACCACATGAGAGGATTTATCACGATACTGCCCCATATAATATCCACGAAGATCAAAAGGAGTGCCACTTAAAGCATATTGGTTCATAGGAACATCCCCAAACACATTCTTGGTTTGGGCAGTCCAAGCTATAACTTTTCTATTTCCTACCTTTTTGTATTGGCGGTAGTCCACTTCCAAGCGGTAGAAGTTATTATCTCCTCCCAAAAACTTCTGGTACATCAGCCCACGAAAATCCAGATAAATGCCTTTATAAGCATTGGCAGGAATATCCCGGCTGTCATAAGTCAGCAGAAATCCCACTCCCGAACTGAAATTGGAATATCCGTGAGCAGTGCCTCCCAACCTTTTGTAATCAGGCTGATCTACCAAATACTTGGCAGGCTCGGATATTTTATCATAACTCAAGTCAATCTGGGGACCGGCAAAGAAATTACTTTTACCCAAACGGAATAAAAACCACGGATTAATCTGGAAACCGCTATAACGATATTCACTGGTAGAGTCACTGCGCTCATAATGCTTATTGGTAGCATAGCCGATACCATAAAAATTCTCCAATGTATTCTTGTAAGTGAATTTTCCAAAAATACGGAATTTATCATTTTTGAAAAACAACTGAGGCTTCACCATCAGATTCAAGCCCCCCTCGAACATTACCGCAACAGCCATCGGCAACACAGAACGTTTCTGCAAGGTATCCGACGGATTCATACGAAATGTAACAAGAGCACTACCTCCTATTAACGCACCAAAGTCCGGAGTATAACTCGGTCCTCCCAATATATTATAATGTATATTGCGCTTAGCCACCTTCCGGCGTCTTAATTCTTTTTTTGAAAGTTGATGGATGGTGGTATCCTCAGGATTACTACCTATGTCACTTCCTTGTGCCGCCATATTCAAAGAACAAAGCAGGCACAGGACCAAGCTAAGTAATGTTATTTTCATATAATAGTTTATTGTCTGCCCAAAGTCCTTACTCAAAAAAACTTTCTACGGCAAATGAGTTTTCAAAAGTACAAAAGTCCTGCCAAAGAATAACGGTGTGTTGAATTTGTTTTTATTTAGTTCAAGAATCTTCACGTTCTTTATAATGTAACAATGTGTCAATATGCCAATGTGTCAATTACCATGCGGACATAGAGCAGCACATTGGCAAACCAGCACATTGGCAAATTATTTAAACAGTTTTTCCAAATCATCCTCATTAATCACGGAAAGAACCGTTTTACCATCCGGAGTATAATTAGGAGTAGCCACAGCAAATAAGCCATCCACCAAACCTGTCATTTCCTCATTCGTCAACACTTGTCCGGGAACAATTGCCGCCGCTTTAGCCAAAGTCAATGCCAGAATACTCTGCACCTCTTCTTTTACCTTGCCACCTTTTTCCATAGCTGTATGCACCATATTTTGGATCAAGTCTATCGGGTTAAGGCCTTCAATACCTGCAGGAACACCGTTTATGGCATAACTTCCTCCTCCCAAATCAGTCAGTTCGAATCCCAGGAAAGACAAGTCTTCCATAATTTCCTGCAAAATAGCCACTTCGGAAAGCGGAAACTGCACAATATCCGGAAACAGCATTCCTTGAGAAACACCTTGACGACGACTTATCTGGTCTATATACTTGTCATATAAAATACGGATATGGGCACGCTGCTGATCAATGATCATTAAGCCGGACTTTACAGAAGTCAAAATAAAACGTCCTTTAAACTGATAATGCTGGCCGGATTTCTCACTGACTGAAGAGTCCTCCACATGATCATACAATCCGGGATTTTCCTCCGCAGGAGAAGCCTCTTCCGCCCTATAATCATTCTCGTCAGGATGAAAGTTTTGAGAAGAAGCATGACGTTCCAGCCCCGCATACAGTTGTTCCCAGTCCTTACTAGGCTTTGAATAAGAAGAGGGAGGAGCAGCCGAAACATTAAAAGGATTATAATCAGGATTATAAGTCGTCTTTGGTGGCTGTATACCAGTGTATGGAGATGCATCAAAGGCTGGAATATCCGGCATTCCCTCCGTATCAAAATCAATGGAAGGTACCGCATTGAACTTACCTAGAGTTTCTTTCACGGCAGCTGCCAATATCTGCCAGATGGCTTGCTCGTTCTCAAACTTTATCTCTGTTTTAGTAGGATGTATGTTCACATCAATATTAGCAGGATCCACCTCAAAATAAATGAAATAAGATACTTGCTCACCCACGGGAACCAACTGCTCGTATGCATCCATGATAGCCTTATGAAAATAAGGATGGCGCATATATCGCCCGTTTACAAAGAAATATTGGCGGGCTCCTTTCTTACGGGCTGTTTCAGGTTTTCCTACAAACCCGGAAACACGGACCATTGTAGTATCTACATCCAGCGATAACAACTCCTGATTTATTTTCTTTCCGAAAACTCCCATGATACGCTGGCGCAACTGAAGTGCAGGAAGATTGAACAGTTCCGCCCCATTATGATGCAAAGTGAAAGACACCTCCGGATTAACCAATACAATCCGTTCAAACTCCGTCAATATATTACTCAGCTCCGTCTGGTTCGACTTCAGGAACTTACGACGCGCCGGCACATTAAAGAATAAATTCTTCACACTGAAGCTACTGCCTTTCGGGCAAGAAACCGCCTCCTGTCCCTCTACCTTGGAGCCGGATATCGTCAACATCGTTCCCAATTCCTCCCCTTCCATACGAGTACGAAGCTCCACCTGAGCCACAGCAGCAATAGAAGCCAAAGCCTCTCCACGAAATCCCATGGTATGCAAAGCAAACAAATCAGCAGCTTCACGAATTTTAGAAGTCGCATGGCGCTCAAAAGACAAACGTGCATCTGTTTCCGACATACCTTTTCCATCATCAATCACCTGAATGGAAGTCTTTCCTGCATCCACTACCAACACGTCAACGTGCTGAGCACCTGCGTCGATAGCATTCTCCACCAATTCTTTAATCACTGATGCAGGACGCTGAATCACCTCTCCCGCTGCTATCTGATTGGCAACGGAATCCGGCAGCAAACGGATAATATCGCTCATATATCTTATAAACTTACGTAATTAAAAAGTAAACTCACCGGTCACCAGGTAATGCAGAATATACAACAAAACCAAAATGGCCACAAACAAAGCTCCATAAGTCATCGGCTTACGCCCGCTTTCTTTTCTGCGTTTTAAATGCTTGGTACCTTGAACGAACTTTCCACGGATATCTTCCGGAGAAAATTCTTTGGGAGGAAGCATACCCAACTCGCGTTTGGCTTTCTCCTCCAGTTTTTGCAGCTTCTCCTTCCGTTCATCCACATAAATATATTGATGGTTGAAACGGCGGGGCTTTTCCATCTTAAACATTCCCATAGCTATTTCTTTTTATTAAATAAATTATGATTGGGCAAAGGAACAGCACTCCGGTTACTCTTCTTCAACCCCTGACCGGCTTTCTTTCCACGCCACTTAAAGATATCCTCTTTATCAAGCGGACGGATATAGTCAAACCACACAAAGTTATCCAACTTCATCTTCTCCGGCGGACGTTGGAGCATAGGATAAAGAGTACCGTTCGATTTCGGACTCATAATCATTTTTTTCATCTTCCGGTTTTCCAGAAACATATTCAGCAGACTGGTTTCAGAAACATTCATTCCAATCAGTGTACTGTCGCTTTCCATCGGATAATATACCAGACGAACCGAACCGATCACATCTACTTTGCGCATCTCACCGCCTTGAAACCAAGCCTTCATCTCTTTTCCTGTCACCTGATTATAACTAGTAGAATCCAGTTGTTCTACAGACAAAGCCTGATTCTGAATATGTGCCCAGTCTATCGTACTGTCATTCATATAAATCATGATTTTCTCTCCCAGCAACTGCTGGTTGTTATTCCACAGTATAGGGTCATAATACATGGTCAGGCAGCTATCCTTGGAGGAAAAGACCAACGAATCGCATACCCCCTGCACATCCGTGCGATACATACGTACCTTATGATACGCCCGCGTTTCCCGGAACATAGAATCAGTATTCAAATAGTAGGTATACATTTGCAATGTATCGGCATGCATAAACAAGCTGTCACCTTGTGAATAATCCACTGCCACCGCTTTTTTAGTAGCAAAAGCATACTTGGTCAATTCATTATAATAACAATAATCACCAGTCAGCATATTCTTGTTTACAGTATCTGTCATGATCACATTATCAAACGCCTCCCCGTATCCTTTTACACGATCATAAAACAGACTGTCTCCAGTCAAACGCTTCCCCTCATTGGTCAGCACGGACCGGTCCAACAATTCCGCCTGCCCTATCTGAGTATTATAAAAGCCCAATTCCGAATAAATATGGTTAGCATCACTGACAATATCGGACGGACCAAGGATATTGGCTATTTTGGTTGCTGTACTGTATCGTAATGTATCGGAAGTCAAAATAAACTTAGGGTTGACCAACTTCACATCATAATTGAACACAGATATTTTGGTAGCCGGACTATATTCCCCCCATTCCGAAGTCAATACATTCTCCTCGTCCATCAATGTCCCGCCATCAAAGTAATATCCCAAATTATAAATACGATCGTAGTTCAGGCTATCCGTCAACAAAGTCGTATTCTTGTTTTCCATGCGTACATTATAGCGTACCTGGGCAATCTGGGTATTTCCGTCATAAAACAAATAGTCCCCATACAGAAACAAGGTATCCCCCTGCACCATCTTCACATTGTCAAAAGCTTCCAGCGAATTCGTTTTCTCATAGAAACAGGCACTGTCACAATACATATATACACTGTCGTGACGGAACGCAACGTTTCCAATCAGAATCTGTGCATCCGGGTCCGGATTCAACGGACTTTTCTTCAACACATCCGAATGCAACAGATACACCTTGCTTTTAGCCGGTTTCTGTTCCCCTTTTTTAGCCGGTCTCACCTGAGCCAGCAAGCAAAAGCCGAACAGGCACAGGACACTTACCACAAGTATCCTATGCCTGCCCGAAGAGTATTTATTCTTTCTTTTTCCAAGCATATACTTTATACACTACATTATTTCTTTACCCAACCCGGATATTTGAAATCGCATTTCTGCCACTTCTCATTAATACGCACGTAGGTATGTTTTTGTTTATCCCTGATCCACTTATCAAGTTTTTCTTCGCTGCGTTTTTCCATCACGATGCCTTTCAGCCGTTGGTAGTCTTCCGTTATGGTTGCCTTATGCCCGTTCAAACGGGTTTTCAATTTCACGATAGCGCAAATTTCCTTTCCTTTTGCATTAATCATGGTAAAAGGTTTGGAAATTTCCCCCACATTCATGCCTTCCACCATCTTTGCAGCCTCTTGTGACACCTGTGCCAATTGTTGCATTTCAAAACGCGCCGTACCAGTCTGCGGATTCGCCATCAAACCATGGTTGTTACGCGTGTCCTTATCGTGAGAGATATAAGTAGCGGCATCATCAAAAGTAAATTTCTCATTACGGATATCATTGGCAATAGAATCCAGACGTAACAAGGCTGCTTCCAGATCTTTTTCATCCACTTTCGGTTTTAACAAGATATGGCGGGTATTGATACGGTCACCACGTTTTTCGATCAACTGGATAATATGGAAGCCGAATTCAGACTCCACAATCTTGGATACCTTGTTAGGATCTTGCAGATTGAATGCCACATTCGCATATTCAGGTACCAGCTCAGCCCTGCCCATAAAGCCGAGTTCGCCACCACGGCGGCGCGAACCTTCATCTTCCGAATACAGACGTGCCAAAGTGGAGAAAGCTATTTCACCGGAAGTAACACGTTCCGTATAGTCACGCAAAGTCTTCTTCACACGCTCAATTTCTTCCTGCGGAATCTTAGGTTCCATAGTAATGATCTGCACTTCTACCTGAGTAGGAATAAAAGGAATACTGTCTTGAGGAAGATCCTTGAAATAACGACGGACTTCGGCCGGAGTAATCTTGATATCCCCCACAATCTGCTGCTGCATTTTCTGCACCGTTTTTCCATCACGTATATTCTCGCGGAGCATTTCGCGTATTTGTGTAGAAGTCTTATTATAATATTCTTCTACTTTTTCCTTAGAACCAATCTGATCAATCAGCCAATTTGTACGTCTTTCCACATCACTGATAATTTCCTGTTCGGAAACCTCAATACTATCAATAGCAGCCTGATGAAGAAACAATTTCTGGATGGCAAGCTGCTCCGGAATAATACAATACGGATCACCGTCAAACTTGCGGCCTTCATACTGGGCATTCAGACGTTCATTCTCCACGTCCGATTTTAGAATGGCCTCATCACCTACTACCCATACAACCTCGTCTATCACATTGTCTTGCCCGTATACTGAAACAACGGCAAACAGCATCAGCATCAGTGCATAAACTTTGGTACACATCAATTTATTCATTTGAATTCAAATAATAGTAATTAATCTTGTTCCTGTCCGAAGCGTGTCGGTATAACTCTTCTTTGACTTTATTTATAAATTCAACCCGCTTCAGGTTTATTAAAATCTCCTTAATTTCCGTCTTTGCAAAATCCAGCGGCCTCTGTTGGTCCTTACCCAAGAATTCCTCTACATGCAGGAAATAACAAAACGCCGTGTCTTTTACCTCTATATTCCGGTTCTTGTCCAAATAGTTCTCATCCGTATCAAGCGCTTTCAAAGGTATTTTGACAGCAATATCGGACAATGGCATCCAACGGTCATAAAAATAATCATAGCTCACCGCATTGCGCAAACTGTATTTTTCCAGGCTCTCAATAGCATCCCGGTTATTTTTTTTATACCATTTGCGTACACTTGCCAAATCCTGAGAATGAAGAGGGACTTTTATAAACAGCCCTTTCACAAAAGGATGTTCTGTATGAAACAACTCCTTGTTTTTCTCATAATAAGTGCTGATTTCCTCATCACTTATCTCATTGGCCAGTTTCTGATTAACCAGTTCCTCCTGATACGTATGCATGATCAATGCCCTGCGATAGTTCTCCACTAACTTGGCAATCTTTGCATTATCAGGAATATTTCCTTCCGCTTTATCAAAAAGCAGCACATCCTCCACCCAGTTTTTTATATAGTGCTCGGCAAACAAGACACTATCGTCTTTTGAAATATGGAAAGGCAACGCCGCCTGCAAATCTTCTTTATAGAGATATTCACCAGCAACTTCCACTAAAGGAGTCCTCCCCTTATGGTCGTGCTCCTGGCCGCATCCCGACAAAGCACCTGCTATAACAAGTAACACCCCCCAGTTTTTCACGATATTCATATAACATTAAAATAGTGAACGAAGATACTGCAATAATTAATTACTTCCGTTATTATTAACTGTTTTTAAAACCTCTTGGTTAATTTCAACCTTATATTTCTGCTTCAAATCTTTCAACCAGGCATCCTCATAGACAGTCAGATAATCCTTGACAACCGCTTCTCTTACATCCTCATAACTTTCAGGACCTTTCTTTAACTTCTTTCCCATCACAAAAGTATAAGGTAAATCCGGCTCAGGCTGAAAGCTACCGCATTTAAAGACCAATTTATCAATATACCTGTTGGTCCCTATCTGAAAGACACCTGCTTCCATACGAACTTTGGAGGAAGCATCATCTCCGGTCAGTGTATGTAATATATCTTTCCACTGGGATACCGGTTTTTTTTTCAATTGTTTCTTAATGGCTGAAGCCGTTTTTCTATCTTTACAATGAATCACTGCTCCCCGATAATGCGGCAATTCCCAGGCATAGTCTGATTTATGTTGCTTGAAGAAGCGTTCCAGGTCATCCTCATTCCAAGCTTCATCACCCGATTGATATTTTTGCGACAAATAAGCCGCAAGCAAACCATCCTGCAATTCCCGCACCCGGAACTCCAGTTCTTCCTTCTGTCCTGCAGAAAGCTCCTTCCATGTACAATTGCCATTCTTCTCCAGATAATTCAATAACTGTTCCCGTTTTTCTTCAAAACTGACACCCTGCCTGCGCTCTATCCATTTCACTATATGAATGCCCATAGGTGAATAAAAAGGAGCTGAAATCTTATTTCTTTCCAAAGATTCCAGTTTGTCTATCCATTCCTGCATATTCTTGTTCACAGGCATCCACGGCAACACTCCTCCCACATTTTTACAAGCTTCATCATCCGAGTACCGGCGGGCCAGCGTTGCAAAATCCGCGCCTTCCCGCAATGCTTCATAAACCGAATCCATTTGCTGCCGCACCCTCATTTCCTCCTGACGGCTTGCATTCTGGGATAAATATTTGCTAATATGGGCAATTTTTATCCAATCATTTGCCTGCAAACGTTGTTCACCTTGCAGGTATAATCGGCGGGCAGCCTGTTCCTCCTTTTCTGCATCTGCCAAATAAGTTCTTAAAAGTTTGCCCCGATACCAGTCCACCTGCCTGCGGAAAACAGACAACGTATCTATTCCCATATCATGTGCATAGCGTACTTTTAATTTATAGTTGATAAAAGAAGGTAGAAAAGAAAGCGGGGTCCGATGAGAAGATTTACGAAAATAATATTCAAACTCGGAACGTTTTACAGGTTCACCGTCAATAGATAACACAACTTCTCCTTGCGCCCGCATTTCCAACGCGAACACAAGGAGAAGTGACAGAATACCGACCATTCTATGCGGCATCATTCATACATTTTATTGAGGACGGCTGTAGTTAGGAGCCTCGCTGGTTATGGCCACATCATGCGGATGACTTTCCAATACACCTGCGTTAGTAATACGGGTGAATTTGGCATCATGCAATTGTTCTATATTAGCAGCGCCACAATATCCCATTCCCGCACGAAGACCACCTACCAACTGGTAAATCACTTCATACAAAGTACCTTTATAAGGTACACGGGCTGCAATACCTTCCGGAACCAGTTTCTTCACATCGGCAGTTCCGCTCTGGAAATAACGATCCTTCGAGCCGTTCTCCATCGCTTCCAAAGATCCCATTCCACGATAAGATTTGAATTTACGTCCGTTAAAGATAATCGTATCACCCGGTGACTCTTCCGTTCCGGCAACCAATGAACCGATCATTACACTATAACCGCCGGCAGCCAAAGCTTTTACCACATCCCCCGAATAACGCAAGCCACCATCAGCAATCAAGGGTATACCTGTACCTTTCAACGCCTTGGCAACATCATAAACGGCAGAAAGCTGGGGAACACCCACACCGGCAACCACACGGGTAGTACAGATAGAACCCGGACCGATACCGACCTTCACACCATCCGCACCGGCTTCCACCAACATTTTGGCAGCTTCGCCCGTAGCGATATTACCTACCACAATATCAATATTCGGGAAACGTTTCTTAGCTTCTTTCAATTTTTCGATCACATACATGGAGTGGCCATGAGCCGTATCAATAACGATTGCATCCGCACCGGCATCAACCAAGGCCTGCATACGGTCCAGCGTATCGGCAGTAACCCCTACACCGGCAGCCACACGCAAACGTCCTTTGGCATCCTTGCAAGCCATCGGTTTATCTTTCGCTTTTGTAATATCTTTATAAGTAATAAGACCTACCAGTTTACCTTCCTTATCCACCACCGGCAACTTTTCAATCTTATGCTCTTGCAGAATCCGTGAGGCAGCCTCCATGTCAGTGGACTGGTTGGTAGTGACAATATTCTCCTTCGTCATTACTTCATCAATACGTTTGTCCATATCCTTCTCAAAACGAAGGTCACGGTTCGTCACAATACCTACCAAATATCTTTCATCGTCTACTACAGGGATACCGCCGATTCTATATTCAGACATCAACGCAAGTGCATCTCTCACAGTAGATCCTCTCTTGATAGTCACAGGATCATAAATCATACCGTTTTCCGCACGTTTCACTATGGCTACCTGACGTGCCTGCTCTTCGATAGACATGTTTTTGTGAATCACACCGATTCCCCCTTCACGGGCAATGGCAATGGCCATTTTCGCTTCTGTAACCGTATCCATAGCGGCAGTCACAAAAGGGACTTTCAACTCGATGTTGCGTGAGAACTTAGTCGTGAGTTCGACTGTTTTTGGTAAAACTTCAGAATAGGCGGGGATCAACAATACATCGTCGTAGGTTAATCCGTCCATTACGATTTTATCTGCAATAAATGACATAGGGCTTTATGCGTTTAGATTTTATTGCGTGCAAATATACGCATTTTATTCAATATGGGAAAACGATAGAATATTTTTTTGCTAAGAGAATACGAAATTTTGCAGAAATAAAAAGAATCAGTCCCCCAAATGGCTCACATAAAACAATTACAAAAAAACAGGGAGTTCATGAAACAAATGAAGCGCTTTTATTCTTCAGGTCCAGTGTTTTTCATTAAATTTGTACTTTGAACAAAAGAAACAAAAGAAACATGGAAAAACAACCGCAATTTCCCTTTGCGCCCAAAGACTTCGCACGCTGCCTTAACGCCACATGCCCCCGTTCCCAAAACTGCCTGAGACGAACTGCCGCCCTGCAGGATACGGATGAACATCTATTTCTCAAAGTGGTAAACCCGCTCCGTTATCCCAAGGAGGGTGAAGAATGTGAACTGTTCCGTTCCACCGACAAAGTGCGGATGGCATGGGGAGTCACCCACCTGCTGGACAATGTGCCCTACAAAGAAGGCAGCCTGCTGCGCAATATGATCATCAACCACCTGGGCAGAAGCCAGTATTACCGGTGCTTCCGCAAGGAACGCCCTTTTTCACCACAGGACCAACAGACCATCCGCCTTCTGTTCCGCCAGAGAGGCATCAGCGAAGAGCCGTCATTCGACTACTACACAAATGAATTTAACTGGTAATATCCGTCACACTGTCACAGCCGCATGCAACACATTGTGCGACAATAGTTTACCACTGTGACAGATGGTGTGACAGATGGTGTGACGGACTTTTATCTGTCACACCGCCGCCTCCGGACCTCATCATGCCCTTACCAGCTGATACACAGTGCCTTTACGTGTATGCCGTGAAGGAATACCCTGTTTCCTCAAAATTCGTCCGAATGCCGCCACCCTCTTGGCGTTCAATGGAATATCCACTTCCTGATGCAATATCTTCAATATTTCGGCAGGCGCCATCCACTCGCCCTCTTCCCCCGCTTCCGCCATGCGGAAATAACGGAAAAGGAACTGCTCTTCAGGAGAATATTGCTGAAATTCGCGGTTCGCCTCCGTCATGACATACTCGTCCGCATCATTAAACCAGTAACGCTCGCCGTGCGCCAGCTCGTGCATGGCCTGTGCATACAACTGATCGTAGTCTATGGGACGCGAGGTATCAATCACCCCCTTCACCTCAATGCAGATGAAGCGGCGGCTGCCCGAAGGATCGGTCAGCAAATCCTTGTGGTTACTGGTGGCAATGAACGAAGCATAGCGGCGCATCTCCACCACCGATGTGCCGTAAGGCCGGCGCGCATTCACCACCGGCTTTTGCAGGATGTGCTTCAAGAATCCCTGTTGTGTGGCGCTCACCTGGTCGAACTCGTCAATGTTGATCAACGCGAAGCGATTCAGGCTTAGTTCGACATCTTTCTTGCGTGAGAAATCGAGGCTGTCCGTATAGTAGGAACATTCGGAAGGCGGCATGATGCTGCGGCAAAAGGTGGACTTGCGCGTTCCCTGCGCTCCCACCAGCAGGGGCGAAACACTGTTGGCATAGCGCTTGTCCATTCCCCGCCAATGAGCCACCATGTTCAGAAACCAGCGATGGAACAATTCGGGCCAATGCGGATTGTTACAAGGTACGGTCTGCGCCAGCGGACGGATGCGGTCGCGTCCGTCCCACTCCGGAAGGTTGAACAGAAAATCCTCCAGCGGATTATACACCGGCACACGATTGGAATACACATAGCGGCTGATATCCCTGTCCCACAATGGGATACCTTCGGCCTGTGCATCCAGGGCGATGCTGTTCAGCGCACGCTTGTCCACCGGCTGAAAGCGGAAGCAGAAGGAATGCCGCTCGCGGAACTCCGCCTCGCCGGTCTGCACGTTAAAGCGAAATTCATAACGTCTTTTCATAAACTCGGCAATGAGGACCGACAATTGCTGCTCACGGCTCAAAGCGCATTTGCTTCCGAAATCCTGACGCCGGCTGTACACATTCCGTACCACCTGACGCACCAGTTCCAAAGGTTTGCGTGCAAAATGACGGAAACGCGCCCTGCTGACCACCGCTTCCTCCGGAATGCCCGACCGGAAACAGTTCAACGCCAGTTGCGAAAGAAGGGTATCCCAGCTATAGGAGGACTTTTCATCGGCCGGATCGGGCTTATCCAAATCAATGTAAGCCTGCCTCAAGGCCGCCTCGAACAGCATGGAGAGCGCATCTGCCGTTTCATAACTCCCCAAGGCACGTTCCAAAGGACGCTGGCCGGAGACAGCAGGTTCGGTATGCAAGGCCATTTCATCGGGCATCCCCATAGGCTGTGACAGGTAGAACTGCACGGAGTCCGGCCGGTAAAGCACATCGGGGTCATAGGAAAGGCGTGAATATTGTTCCAGGAAAGGTTCCTTGGGACGGATATCGAATGACAACTGGGGCTGGTAGCACTTCACCGCCATGATGTAGGCATGAGCATGAAACGCTTCCGCCTCCGCACGGGTAAGGGGCAGCGTATTGTCGGGTCGGGTGAAAGCCACCAGGATTTTCACCGAATGTCCGCTGGCGCCCATAAAGGCGCACCGCGTCTGCGGCAACTTCCATGCCTCCCGTTTCACCTGCTCCACTTCCGCCCTGCCCGCCAAGGGGCCTACGGTCAATTCCACCAATCCGTTATAAGCCTTCATGCACTGTCCGCCCTCCGTCTTGCGGAACTCGGCGGCGGGCATCATCTTGGGCAGTTTGTCCGCCGCCTCGCAATGGTCGCCGGGGAGGAAATGGCGCAACTGGCTTCTGAACATGGTGACGGGATAGGTTTTCACTTCCTCTTTCATTCTTTCTACCCATGCATCCAGTGTAAGGGTGCTTTGGGTTACATGGTTTCCGCCGTCGCGTACTTGGGTAATCTTTATCATTTATCGTGTATTTATTCGTTTTTTCCAATCTATAAAGATACGGATAAAATCGGGAAACAAAGCAATATACAGGAAGGTTTCTTTCAAAAAAAAGGACGCGAAGGGCACAGGAGTTTCCGATAGGGAGGTGAAGCGGAAAGATATTGAAGGAATGCATTCGCGACAGGTATAATCCAGACCATTATATGCTATGATACAATGTATTGCACCATTTGGAACAATGAGTTTTTCTAATAGAAACCATTAATTCTAGCGCATGGTACAACCTGTCTTTACATATAGAAATAAGTTGTTCCACTGATAGGAATAATTTGTTCCATTAGCATGAAACTATTTGTTCCACTGGGCGGAACAAACTGTTCCAACAAGTGGAACAACCCACATCATGCATGTAAAAAGAGGCTGTAGCATATGTGCAAGATTGACAAAAGTCTGTCACCGTATCCGTCACGCTATCCGTCACCATCGCAACACGTTGTAATTCAAGCGCATAAACTGCTGTGTGACAGATGTGACGGATGTGACAGTTTAGATTTCTCATAATACCAAATTTAAGGTTTATGCAAATACAACGGATATTTTCTCCCGAAACAAGAATATGCTATAAAAACATATGAAAAGCCGGACAAACATCTCTGTCGCCCGGCTTTTTTATTATCAAAACAATCAAAGAAGCATCAATTTGCCATTTCAGAAATAAACTTGATGCGGACCAACCGGATTTCATCCTCCGTATAGTCATCACCCAATTCATCCATCGCGTCATCTATTTTGTCTGTTGTAGACTCCTTGAAGTAATCATAAATATCGTTCAAATGGTCTTCATCCATAATTTCCTCCAGGAAGTAATCAATATTCAGCTTGGTTCCTGAATAAACAATAGCCTCCACTTCATCCAATAATTCACCGAACTCCAACCCCTTTGACACTGCAATGTCGTCCAAGGCTACCTTCCGGTCAATAGCCTGAATGATGGATACCTTCAGTTTGGATTTATTGGCCACCGTACGGACACGCAAATCCTCCGGACGCTCTATTTCATTTTCCTCACAATGCTTCTTTATCAATACACAGAACTCCTGGCCATAACGTTTTGCCTTTCCGGCACCTACGCCCGGAATATTCTGCAATTCTTCCAAAGTCACCGGATAAATGGTAGCCATCGCCTCCAAAGAAGGATCCTGGAAAATAACATACGGCGGCACATCCAGTTTCTTGGACAGCTTCTTACGCAAATCCTTCAACATAGAGTAAAGCACGGGGTCTACTGCACAAGAGGCACCTCCCCGAACCGGAGTTTCTTCTTCCTCCTCCTCAAAATCATTGTCTTCAACAATCTTGAAGGATTTCGGTTTTTTCAAGAATTTATGTCCTTCAGGGGTAACCTTCAACAGACCGTAATTCTCTACGTCTTTACTTAAATAACCCGCTATCAAAGCCTGACGAATGACAGCATTCCACATTTTTTCTTCTTCTCCCATGCCTGAACCGAATACTTCCAGTTCTTCATGTTTATGAGCAAGTACTTCTGACGTTTCCTTACCCAAAAGAATATCAATTATATAATCTGCTTTAAAGTTTTCTTTCACTGCTATGATTGCTTCAATCACAGCGCATAATGAATCCTGAGCCTCCACTTGCTTTTTAGGATTTAAACAGTTATCACAATTTCCACAATTCTCCTCTGTATATTCTTCCCCAAAATAATGTAACAATGATTTACGACGGCATATAGAAGACTCTGCGTATGCAGCTGTTTCCAACAGCAACTGTTTACCGATTTCCTGCTCTGCCACGGGCTTTCCCTGCATAAACTTCTCCAGCTTCTGCAAGTCCTTGTTGGAATAGAACGTAATACACTGACCTTCCCCTCCGTCACGACCGGCTCTCCCCGTTTCCTGATAATAACCTTCCAGACTTTTCGGAATATCATAATGTATCACAAAGCGCACATCGGGCTTATCAATTCCCATTCCAAAAGCGATGGTAGCTACAATCACATCTATATCCTCTTTCAGGAACCCGTCTTGATTGGCTGTGCGTGTAGCAGAATCCATTCCGGCATGATAAGCACGCGCATTGATTCCGTTAGCTTGAAGCACTTCGGCCAATTCTTCCACCTTCTTACGGCTCAAACAGTAGATAATACCTGATTTACCAGGATTAGCCTTGATAAACTTGATAATATCCCTGTCAATATTATTTGTCTTCGAGCGCACTTCATAATACAGGTTCGGGCGATTGAAAGAGGACTTGAACTCCTGCGCATCCTGCATACCCAGATTTTTTTGAATATCCATACGCACTTTCGGAGTTGCAGTAGCAGTAAGGGCAATCACCGGCGCCTTTCCTATTTCATTAATAATAGGACGGATGCGACGGTACTCCGGACGGAAGTCATGCCCCCATTCCGAAATACAGTGTGCTTCATCCACCGCATAAAATGAGATCTTCACTCCTTTCAGGAAATCTACATTCTCCTCCTTTGTCAAGGATTCGGGAGCTACGTAGAGCAATTTGGTTTTGCCGCTCAGGATATCCGATTTAACCTGGTCTATAGCCGATTTGTTCAATGACGAATTTATAAAGTGTGCTACTCCGTCTTCCTCACTGAAATTACGCATGGCATCCACCTGATTCTTCATCAATGCAATTAAAGGAGATATAACGATTGCTGTTCCATCCATGATAAGGGATGGCAACTGATAGCATAACGATTTACCACCGCCCGTAGGCATCAAAACAAATGTATCATTTCCGGCAAGCAGATTACGGATAATCGCTTCCTGATTACCTTTGAAAGTATCAAATCCAAAATACTTTTTTAATGCGTCCGTTAAATTTATATTCTCCGTCATTGTATCAATAGTTTTTCACGGTTTTCCCGATTTCTTGTTTTACATCTTTTGTTGCCTAACAAAGTTATAAACAAGTTCTCAAATTACACGAATATTTCGGGTAATATTTTTCAGAAGAATTGCATTTTTTCTTTCTCTCTCCCTTTATATCTTGATACTAAGCTGTTTGCATTCGCGAAATATTTGCCTTTCCCATCTGCTGTTTTGCAAAATCAAGTGTCACTTCGTACTTTTTCGCTTTCTGAGAGGGAATTTCAAACATAACGTCCATCATGATCGTTTCCACAATGGAACGTAATCCGCGTGCTCCTAACTTATACTCAATAGCTTTGTCTACAATATACTCGAATACTTCGGGTTGAAACTCCAGCTTGACCCCATCCATTTCAAATAATTTAACATACTGTTTGATAATGGAATTCTTCGGTTCCGTCAAGATATTGCGCAAAGCGGTTCTATCCAACGGATTCAGATAAGTCAAGATGGGCAGACGGCCTATGATTTCAGGAATCAGCCCGAATGATTTCAAATCCTGAGGGGCAATATATTGCATCAAGTTGCCGCGATCTATCTTCACCACGTCCTTTGCCGCGCTATAACCTACCACATGCGTATTCAAACGTTGCGCAATTTTGCGTTCAATACCATCAAATGCCCCACCACAAATAAACAGAATGTTTTTCGTATTGACCGGAATCATTTTCTGGTCGGGGTGTTTACGTCCTCCCTGAGGTGGTACATTCACGATAGATCCTTCCAGCAGTTTCAACAGACCTTGTTGTACACCTTCACCACTTACATCACGAGTAATGGAGGGGTTATCTCCTTTACGGGCAATCTTGTCAATCTCATCAATAAATACGATGCCTCTTTCAGCTTCCGCCACATTATAATCCGCTACTTGAAGCAGACGGGTTAAAAGACTCTCAATATCTTCACCCACATATCCGGCCTCTGTCAGCACGGTGGCGTCAACAATGGTAAACGGCACATGCAATAATTTGGCAATAGTGCGTGCCAGCAAGGTTTTTCCCGTTCCCGTACTACCTACCATAATGATATTGGACTTTTCAATCTCTATATCATCCTTATCCACTTTTTGGAGCAGACGCTTGTAATGATTGTAAACGGCAACGGAAAGATAGCGTTTGGCGTCATCCTGACCAATAATGTATTGGTCAAGAAATTCCTTGATTTCCTTTGGCTTCGGAAGTTCCTTCAAGTTCAACTCACCCGGTGCACCTTTTTTTTGATGCATGGCTTCCTGCATAATTTCATATGCCTGCTCCGAGCAACTGTCACAAATGCAGCCGTTCATTCCGGTTATCAGAAATCCGACTTCATTTTCCGAACGTCCGCAGAAACTACATTTCCTTCTACTGTTTCTAGGTGTTTTATTATCTTCCAATGTTTATTCCTTTAAATATCCAAGTTTCCTAATGCGTCTTTAAGAAAGAAGCCTGCATGAAATGATAGCGGAAACCTGGGTTGTTTTTAGTACTGTTATTCTTATCGAATGGAAATAAATACATTATAGAGCAGCCGGTTTGCGTGACAGCACCTCATCAATCATACCATATTCCTTAGCTTCCTGAGCTGTCATCCAGTAGTCACGGTCAGAGTCTGCCCATACTTTGTCAAAATCCGTATGAGAGTGGTCTGCAATAATGGTATACAGTTCTTTCTTCAACTTTTGGATTTCACGGGCCGTGATCTCAATATCCGAAGCTTGTCCTTGCGCGCCTCCCATCGGCTGATGAATCATCACACGTGAATGAGTCAACGCAGAACGTTTACCTTCTGTTCCCGCAACCAACAGCACGGCTGCCATCGAAGCGGCCATACCTGTACAGATCGTGGCAACATCACTATTAATGAACTGCATGGTATCATAAATACCTAATCCGGCGTAAACAGATCCTCCGGGAGAATTGATATAAATAGATATATCTTTACCAGACTCTACTGAGTCCAAATATAAAAGCTGCGCCTGGAGTGTATTGGCTGTATAATCATCAATCTGTGTACCCAGAAAAATAATTCTGTCCATCATCAGTCGGGAAAACACATCCAACTGAGTCACATTCAACTGACGCTCCTCCAAAATGTAAGGATTCAGATATCCTTGCGACTTGATGACATCATCCAGCACCATACTGTTCATCCCCAAATGCTTGGTAGCAAATTTTCTAAAATCATCCATAATCTAATGGTTTAGTTATTAGTAACAAAAAAGGGTTTTCAACCTCTATTTTTCAAACAAACAAAAGTACAAAAAAATACGGTTAACGTATCCAATACTCTTATCTATAACGAAAATTTATGGTCAAAAACCCCTTTTTTAGAAAGTTTTAGCAATCACTTACTTCGACTTACTAAGTTATTATTCAAACATTTTGTTGAATTCTTCCATAGAAACCGTTTTGTGGTTTAAAGTAGCCTTAGCTTTCAATGCGGCAGAAAGTTTGCTTTCAGCAGCACGGTTTACCAAACCTTCTACAGATTCCTGCTTCTTCAACATTTCTTTTGCATAGTTCTCTAGAACTTCTTCAGGGATATTCAACATTCCGTATTGAGCAAACTGAATGCGAGTTGCTTCCTTGGCCATATTCATCACATCGGCTTGTTCCACTTTAATCTCATTATTCTTGAGCAATTGCTCTTTAATCAGATGCCAAGTCAGTTCTTCGATACTCTTGTCATAGTTTTCAGCGACAAAAGCTTCACCCTTCTCTTCATTATTCAGCAACATGATACGCTTCAGTAACGCATCGGGGAATTCCAACTTACCAATCTTATTAACCAAATATTCACGAACATCGATCAAGAATTTATAATCGCTATCTGATTCGAACTGCTTTGCAATTCCTTCTTTGATCTTAGCGCGGAATTCTTCCTCACTGCTTACAGTGCCTTCGCCAAATACATTGTCGAACAATTCCTGGTTCAACTCAGCGGGAACCATACGGGTGATCTCTTCCACCTGGAAGCTGAAGTTACCTTTCACACCGGCAACTTCCTCTTTCTTTATCTTCAACAAAGAAGAAAGTTCAGCTTCATTATTATCAAATGCTACAGCAGGATTAAATACCAGCACATCATTTACTTTAGCACCGTTAAATATAGCCTTTTGCTCATCATTCTTCATATAAGCCGGCATCATTACCGCACCTTCTACCTGAATACCGCCTTCTTTAGTATTTCCATTTTCATCCAATTCAGCCAACAGACCTTTAATCATGTCTTTGTCTTCATACTGCTCTACTTTATCATATTTTGCAGCACGCTGAGTATACATTTTAACCTGCTGTTCTATCAGTTCGTCTGAAACTTCGATAGTATAGTAATCCACTGTATCCGCAGCTGAGATTTCAGCTGTAAATTCAGGAGCCAAAGCGATGTCGAACACAAATTCAAAATCTTCTTGCGTATCGAAATCGATAGGTTTCATCTTTTCTTCATTAGGCAACGGCATACCCAGCATATTCACTTTGTTGTCGCGGATATATTCGTTTACCTTTTCCTGCATCATTTTATCAACCTCTTCTACAAGGACAGACTTGCCAAATTGTTTTTTAATCAAACTCATAGGCACCATACCCGGACGGAATCCCGGAATATTAGCTTTCTGACGGTAAGTCTTCAGTGTCTTTTCTACTCTTGCCTGATAATCAGCTTTTTCCAGTTTTAAAGTAAGCAATGCACTCACTTTGTCAACGTTTTGCAATGAAATATTCATTCTGAACTTTATTTATTTAATTATTACTTCTTTCTGTTTTTCACCAAAGAGGTTGCAAAATTAGTGTTTAATCTTTCAATAACCAAATACACAGACTAAAAAATACTAATTGACAGCAGAAAGTATCCATTTAAAATGACTGACTAAGAAACCGATTCAAAAAAAAGAAAAAAAAGTTGTTTTTCTTCTTGCAAATTCAAAATTTATGCGTTCCTTTGTGCCCGACTGGTGATACTAATTATAGCTAGTGATTTTTATTACAAGGTTTTACTTTTGTACGAATAGCACTTACGTAAACTCTCTGTCGTTCGAATCCCCTACTTCATTAATAATCACCACTCAGAGAGTATTTTTTATTTTAATTATTTTTATTTTTTCACTATGAACATGTATGTTGGAAACCTTAACTACCGTGTTAAGGAAGGAGATTTGGAACAAGCAATGGCGGCTTATGGAGTTGTTACTTCTGTAAAAGTTATCAAAGACCGCGAAACAGGTAAATCTAAAGGATTTGCATTTGTTGAAATGGAAAATGACGCAGAAGCAGCCCAGGCCATGAATGAACTGAACGGCTCGGAATTCATGGGACGCCAATTGGTAATCAAGGAAGCAAGACCTAGAGACTAATTACTTATCTGATACAATCAAAAAAAAAGCTCTGAGCAAATTCAGAGCTTTTTTTATATCCCACATCTCCGGTTTTATACATTTTTTCCCTGCCTGTCCTTTTCCGCCAATTGAAAATCCTTACGGCGAAGCACAAAATTAGTGCCTAGATATTTCTCACGGACAACAGGATTTTCCGCTAGTTCTTCAGGGGTTCCCTGAAACAGAATTTTTCCTTCAAACAACAGATACGCACGGTCGGTCAAGCGCAACGTTTCCAATGCATTATGGTCGGTAATTAAAATACCAATATTTTTATCTTTCAATTTCCATACAATATGCTGGATATCCTCTACGGCAATAGGATCTACTCCTGCAAACGGTTCATCCAACATAATGAACTTAGGGTCGATAGCCAGACAACGCGCAATCTCCGTACGACGACGCTCGCCTCCTGAAAGCTGGTCTCCCAAATTCTTACGTACTTTCTGCAAACGGAACTCGGCAATCAAGCTTTCCAGTTTGTCCTTTTGATATTCCGGAGTAGTATTAGTCAACTCCAGCACAGAGGCAATATTATCCTCCACGCTCATCTTACGAAAAACTGAAGCCTCCTGTGCTAAATATCCAATGCCATTCTGAGCACGCTTATATACAGGATAACTGGTAATATCCAAATCATTTAGGAATATATGCCCCTCATTCGGCACGATAAGTCCCGTAGTCATATAAAACGAAGTAGTCTTACCGGCACCATTCGGTCCCAATAACCCTACAATCTCTCCCTGCTTCACATCAAAAGAAACATGACTTACTACCGTACGCTTGCCGTATTTCTTCACCAGATTTTCTGTACGAAGTATCATACGGTTGTCATCGGTCACTGTATTTTGTTGTTCTATTTCCTGCTCTGACATATCCATGTATTTTGCGACAAAAATACTAAAAAAGTTTAGGAAACGCATAACAGAACAGAAAATCAGAACTTCTTTTGCATTTATATAGACAAAAAAGGCTACTTTTGCAGGAAATTGTGAAAACTATGATGATAAGACCCATAACAACCGTAGGGAAATATATCATGCTGATGGGGCGTACTTTTGCTCGTCCGGAACGTATGCATATGTTTTTCAAGCAATATCTCAATGAGATGGTACAGTTGGGAGTAAATTCCATCGGTATTGTACTGCTTATTTCTTTTTTCATTGGTGCCGTAATTACCATTCAAATCAAATTAAACATCGAAAGCCCGTGGATGCCCCGTTTTGTGGTAGGCTACACCACTCGCGAAATCATGTTGCTGGAATTCTCCTCCTCCATCATGTGCTTGATCCTGTCAGGAAAGGTAGGTTCTAATATTGCCTCCGAAATAGGAACCATGCGTGTAACCCAACAGATTGATGCATTGGAAATCATGGGGGTCAATTCCGCCGGATACCTTATTCTTCCTAAAATTATAGCTTTGATGACAATGATTCCTTTTTTGGTTATTTTCAGCATATCCTCGGGGATTATTGGTGCCTTTTGCACCTGTTGGTTCGGAGGAGTCATGAATGCCGAGGATCTGGCCTATGGGCTGCAATATAGTTTTCAGGAATGGTTTGTATGGTGCAGTTTTATTAAATCTATCTTTTTCGCTTTCATCATTTCCAGTGTATCTGCTTATTTCGGTTACACGGTAGAAGGAGGTTCTATTGCAGTAGGTAAAGCCAGTACAGATTCTGTAGTAATGAGCAGTGTACTCATTCTATTTTCCGATTTAGTATTAACACAACTTTTAATGGGATGATACAAGTTAAATCATTATATAAATCATTCGAGGGAAAAGACGTATTGGTGGATATCAATGCTACTTTTAACAATGGTAAGACCAATCTGATTATCGGTCAGAGCGGTTCCGGGAAGACGGTATTAATGAAGTGTATCGTCGGTTTGCTGACTCCCGAAAAAGGCGAGATTCTGTATGACGGACGCAACTTCCTCAACATGAATAAAAAAGAAAAAAAGACATTGCGCCGCGAAATGGGAATGATTTTCCAAAGTGCCGCCTTGTTCGACTCTCTTACCGTACTAGAGAATGTAATGTTTCCATTGGATATGTTCTCAAACGATACGTATCGTGACCGCGTAAAACGCGCCCAATTCTGCCTGGACCGTGTGAACCTGATTGAGGCACAAAGCAAATATCCGGGAGAAATCAGTGGTGGTATGCAAAAGCGTGTAGCAATTGCACGTGCCATAGCTTTAAATCCCCAGTATTTGTTTTGTGATGAACCTAATTCCGGCCTGGACCCTAAAACCTCCCTGGTAATTGATGAACTGATTCATGACATAACTACAGAGTATAATATGACCACTATTATCAATACTCACGATATGAATTCCGTTATGGGAATCGGCGACAGTATTCTCTATATTTATCAAGGACATAAGGAATGGGAAGGAACAAAAGATGATGTGTTCACTGCTACCAATGAACGGCTGAATAATTTTATCTTTGCATCTGATCTGCTCCGCAAGGTGAGAGAAGTGGAAGAACATAGAAAATAATGATAAAATGATTAGTGGTTAATAACCAGCGGATATCACGGTGAAAACCATTAACCACTAATCATTAACCACTATTCTTATTTCTGTCTGATAAAGATATTTATCGGCGTTCCTGACAAATTCCATTTCTCACGTATCTTGTTTTCAAGGAAACGCTTATAAGGCTCTTTCACGTATTGCGGCAAATTAGCAAAGAACACAAAAGAAGGAACCTGTGTGTTTGGCAACTGCGTACAATATTTAATCTTGATATACTTACCTTTATTTGAAGGAGGCGGATAAGCCTCGATCAACGGAAGCATTTCTTCATTCAGACGAGCTGTCGGAATACGGGTAGTACGTGCCTGATATACTTCTTTTGCAGTTTCCAGCACCTTGAAAATACGTTGTTTTGTCAAAGCGGAAGCAAAGATGATAGGAAAATCAACAAACGGTGCCAGACGGGAACGAATGGCTTCCTCATAAGTTTTCATCACTTTGGCATTCTTGTTCTCTACCAAGTCCCATTTGTTCACCACTACCACCAAACCTTTCTGATTACGTTGAATGAGAGAGAAGATATTCAAATCCTGTCCTTCAATGCCGCGGGTGGCATCCAGCATAAGAATACACACATCCGAATTCTCAATAGAACGGATAGAGCGAATGACAGAATAATATTCCAAATCCTCGCTTACCTTATTCTTCTTACGGATACCGGCAGTATCTACCAGATAAAAGTCAAAACCAAACTTTTCATAACGGGTATAAATAGAATCGCGGGTAGTACCTGCAATCTCTGTTACAATATTACGGTCCTCCCCGATAAAGGCATTGATGATAGAAGATTTTCCGGCATTCGGACGTCCTACTACTGCAAAACGAGGGATATCCTCATCCAGCAGTTCTTCACCCTCCTTACTGAATTTACCTACCACCAGATCCAACAATTCCCCTGTACCGCTTCCGCTTAATGCAGAAATACAATAGGGATCACCCAGCCCCAATTTATAAAATTCGGCAGCATTATATTGCAGTTCATTATTATCAGTCTTGTTAGCTACCATAATAACAGGTTTCTTTGTACGCCGCAAAATAGAGGCTACAGCCATATCCAAATCGGTAACCCCGTTCACTACATCCACAACAAACAAGATTACATCCGCTTCATCTATGGCAAGACTTACCTGTTTACGGATCTCTTCCTCAAAAACATCATCCGAGTTTACTACCCATCCACCGGTATCAACGACAGAAAACTCATGTCCCACCCATTCCGACTTGCCATACTGACGGTCGCGGGTAGTTCCTGCCTGCTCGTTTACAATTGCCTGACGCGTTTTGGTCAGACGATTAAAAAGTGTAGACTTTCCCACATTGGGGCGTCCTACGATTGCTACTAAATTTCCCATTTTCTTTCTTGTTTACGGCTATCACAGTCGATTTTAATCCATTTGATACCCAAAGTTCTTTAATTCTTTGTCCGAGCTTCTCCAATCCTTATCAACTTTCACAAAGGTTTCCAGATAAATAGACTTTTGGAAAAAATGTTCCAACGTTTTACGAGCCTCTGTAGCCACCTTCTTCAATGCCCTGCCCTGCTTACCTATAATAATACCTTTTTGCGATTCACGTTCCACATAAATCACAGCATTGATATGGATACTCTTAGCATCTTCCTTAAATTGCTCCACTACCACTTCTACAGAATAAGGAATCTCCTTATCATAATAAAGCAAAATCTTCTCGCGGATAATCTCGGTGACAAAGAAACGCGCCGGTTTGTCTGTCCACTGATCCTTACCGAAATAGGGGGGTGAATCGGGCAGCAATTCCTTGATACGCTTCATTACCGTATCCACATTGAATTTAGAAGTAGCGGAAATCGGAATAATTTCAGCTTGAGGAAGCTGTTCGTGCCATGCTTCCACCAACTTGACCAAATCTTCCTGATTGGTCAAATCTATTTTATTAATTAACAATAAGACAGGAACCTTGACATTACGGACTTTTTCTATAAAGTCCGCATTTTTATCCGTTTTCTCCACCACATCTGTCACATACAGCAATATATCCGCGTCCACCAATGCCGACTCTGAGAAGTTCAACATAGATTCCTGTAACTTGTAGTTTGGCTTCACTACTCCCGGAGTGTCCGAGAATACAATCTGCATATCGTCCGTATTCAAGATTCCCATGATACGATGACGAGTTGTCTGCGACTTGAACGTTGCAATAGAAATACGTTCCCCCACCAGCAAATTCATCAGTGTCGACTTGCCTACGTTGGGGTTTCCTACTATGTTTACAAATCCTGCCTTATGCATAATTCTTTCATTTTATTGGTTACAGACAAAAAAACGCATCGGAATACGGATGCGTTCATTTGTATTTGTAGTTTAATGATTATTATCTCTTACTACCATCGTAACCCCATTTCACATAAACGGCTCCATAGGTAAAACCTGCGCCGAAAGCTGTAAATATCAGGTTATCTCCTTTCTTCAGCTGCTTTTCGTAATCCCAAAGACACAACGGAAGTGTAGCACCACTGGTATTACCATATCGCTGAATATTAATCATTACCTTTTCCAAGGGAACTTCCAAGCGAGAGGCTACCGCATCAATAATACGCAGATTAGCCTGATGAGGAATTACCCAGTCGATATTATCTTTATTCAAACCATTCTTTTCGGCAATAGTCGCTGTAATATCCGACATATTGGAAACAGCATATTTAAATACTGTTCTTCCTTCCTGATAAAGATAATGCATCTTATGATCAACAGTGAAATAAGAAGGAGGACATACAGAACCACCGGCTTTCATGTGAAGAAAAGGAAGTCCCTTACCATCTGTACGAAGAATAGAATCCATAATACCATAATCTTCTGTAGTAGCTTCCACCATACATGCTGCTGCACCATCACCAAAGATAGGGCAAGTTGCACGATCCTGGTAGTTTACCATAGATGACATCTTATCTGCACCGACAATAATAATCTTTTTATGTCTTCCCGATGCGATAAGTGAAGCAGCAGTTTCCATTAAATACAAAAAGCCGCAGCAGGCAGCCTGCAAATCAAATGCAAATGCATTTTTCAATCCCAGCTTATCACACAGGATAGAAGCAGTGGAAGGGAAATGATAGTCAGGAGTAGTAGTTGCTACGATTACTGCATCAATGTCATCCGGATTAGAAGCTGTTTTCTGCATCAGTTGTTTGGCAGCCTTACGCGCCATATACGATGTACCTAATCCTTCTTCATTCAGAATACGTCTTTCTTTAACTCCGATTCGAGTCATAATCCATTCATCATTGGTATCTACCATTCTTGAAATCTCTTCGTTAGTCAAGACATAATCTGGTACATATCCACCGACTCCTGTTATTACTGCATTTATTTTTTCCATCATTCCAATTTAATTAGTTTATACCCTTACAAAAAAGTAGCCGACAGAGCCGAAGCTCGCCGGCTTTATTTTATAAAACGTACAAACGTGTTTAAAGCTACTGATTAGACAGCAGCTTCTTTTTCGATTGCTAACTTACCTCTATAATAACCGCAAGCTCCACATACAGTGTGGTAAACATGCCATTCGCCGCAGTTAGGACAGATAGCTAAAGTAGGAGCAACTGCTTTATCATGAGTTCTTCTCTTTGCAGTTCTCGTTTTTGATTGTCTTCTTTTAGGATGTGCCATTTTTCTAAACTTTAATTATTATCTAATATTTTCTTTAATTCATTCCATCTCGGATCTATTTCCTGGGGCCCTTCGCTGATATCTCCTTCGGGTAACTCCACCGCTATGTCATCATCATCTTCATCATCCGCCGAAATGCGCAAATGCTTACTCAGCTTGCCAACCATGCCTTTGTTGCATTTCCCAGGCGCATGTACATGCTTCATGGGAATATTCAAGGCTATAAACTCATACAAAAACCATGCGATGTTAATATACCCATCTTCTTCAGGTACTACAACTATGTCGCCCTCTTCCGCAAATGAAGAACCTAACTTTACTTTCAGTTTATCTGAAGTTGAAACAGGTAATTCCATTTCATCCAAGCAACGGTCACACGGTACAATGACAAAGCCTTCAGTTTGAAAATCCAACAGAAAAACACCGGATGTCTTTTTCACATTCAGTTCTACTGCCAGTTTCCCTTTCTGTACTTCCGGTCCATCCAGATCTACAAAGAATTGATTATCCAGCGTAAACTCATACTTAGCAGAGTCCGCTTTCATATTCTTCAATTCAATCTTATATTTATCAAACTTTCCCAAAGCAATACTATATAAATCGGGCGACAAAGATACGAATAATATTCCAATATGTATAATATAAGTGCGTATTTTTCAAATATAAATTAGACATATATTATTTTTAGCGCATAATTTAGCGTTTTTTTGAAGTGTGTTTGCCTTTCATATCTCATATCAGTGATTTTCATTGTACACTTCTTCCCTTTATACTCCACTATCCCTTTTCGGCTCATGCAGCTTGCATAAAGGCCCTATTATCATCTCCCGGTTCTCTATCAGGGCAGGTCTTCAGACCTGCCTGTTCTATTTCCAGTCCCTATTCCAAGGCATAAGTACCCGGCGAGGGTTTCCGGAACCGCTTCCGCCGGAGAAAGGACATGGCGGAGCCTTCCGGACAGTTCCGTGGGAAACGTATCCACACCCACGGGAAAGATAAGGCTTTTAACTAATTCCCCCAAGTTTTCAAACTGAGCCGAAAAAACGGTAGAGGTCACATTTCACACGTGCGTATACAAAAAAAAGCCTCCGGACTTGAAGAAGTTCCGGAGGCTTCAATCAAAACGGCGGCTACCTACTCTCCCACTGTGACGCAGTACCATCGGCGTGACAAGGCTTAAC
>NZ_JAVHZY010000031.1:0-49471 GCF_031119655.1 Phocaeicola sp. GP0067 | reverse complement strand
AAAAGCCAGACATGCTTCGTCTGGCTTTTGACTTTATTATAACTTGGAGAGAAACACGCACGAGGCCGAATGCTTACTTAGCACTCTAGTGATGAAGTTTCATCATCCTAGTGAAACAACTTCATCACTAAAGTGAAACGATGAATTAGTCTAGGAAGCAAATGAGTATTCTTCCTGTCTTGAAAGTTAAGATGGAAAGCAGGTGCAATCTTTTGACCACGATATTGTATGACTCATTCTTGTCCTTTAGCATGATGGTCAAGGACATCGGTCCGGTGCGGGTGTTGCGGCGGCTGAAGGTGCTGACAGCGCACTGAAGGAACTACTGTCAGCCTTATGCGCTGTATATCAGATTTTTATTGTGGCTGAACACACTGAAGGATACTTTGAATTCCAGGGTATTGGTGAAGTGAGAATGATAAACGGGAAACTGGATAGGGTACTGCATACGTTTGCTTCTTACTGATTTTATAAAAAACGAAACTTCTGCCCGTAAAGATGAATCGGGCAGAAGTTTCGTTTCTCGAATATGGATTGCCGGAGTATTATCCCAGTAATTCTTTCACTTTAGCCGAGATGGCACGTCCTTCGGCTTTGCCTGCCAACTTTTTGGTGGCGACACCCATGACTTTACCCATATCCTGAGGACCGGCGGCACCCACTTCTGCAATTATTTCTTTCAAAGCGGCTTCCAGTTCTTCGTTACTCATTTGTTTGGGCAGATAGGCTTCAAGCACTGCCACTTGGGCCAGTTCGGCTTCAGCCAAGTCTGCGCGGCCCTGACCTTGGTAAATGGCGGCTGAATCTTTCCCTTGTTTTACCAGTTTCTGCATGATTTTCAATGCAGCGTCATCCGTCAAAGTGTCGTTGGCGCCCGGTGCTGTCTTTGCTTCAAGGAAGAATTTTTTCACATTACGCAAAGTTTCCAGTTTCACTTTGTCCTTGGCTTTCATAGCCTCTTTGATATCGTTGCTGATTACGTCAAATAAATCCATGGTTCTTTTCTATTTTAGTTGTTAAAATGTGATCGTTATTCCGCCGTTTTCGGCATCGTTATTGAATGTTTCCTCTTCTTCGGCTATTGCTTTAGACTGGATACTTTCCAACACAGTTTTGGTACGTTGGAAAGTAGGGGTCGTTTCCACCATACTGATAATGTCATCATTGTCCAGATCCTCCAGGCTGAAGATGTAAATGTTATGGCGTTTCTTCTTGTTGCTGTTCTTGAAGGTGTCTTTGCCGTAGTAATCTCCACGACGTTCATCCTTGCGCTGTTCCTCTTCTTCCAGTTCTTCCAGTTTCTTTTGTTCCTCGATGGTGCGTTTGTTCATCATGTTGTCCATGCCCGGTACATCCTTGATGCCGAAGCCGGTGGCAAGTACGGTGAACTTCACCTGTTCTTCCAGCGACTCGTCGATATAGAGCCCCCATTTGGTTTCCACGTCTTTGCCGAATTTGCTCATGAAGTCATGAACCTCATTCATCTCTTCCATCATCAACTCGCTCTTGGTGCTGAAAGAGATGTTGAACAGGATCTTCTTCGAGTTGAAGATATCGTTGTTGTTCAGCAGCGGGGAATGGAGCGCATCATTGATAGCCTGGCTCACGCGGCTTTCCCCTTTGCCGTATCCCGTACTCATAATGGCTACCCCACCATCTTTTAGTACTGTTTTCACGTCATTGAAGTCCAGGTTGATGGTACCGCGGATAGTGATAATCTCGGCAATACTCTTGGCTGCTATGGATAAAGTGTCATCCGCTTTGCCGAAAGCGTTCATCACGCTGAAGTCCGAATAAATATCACGCAGACGTTCATTGTTGATCACCAGCAGGGCATCTACATGCTGGCTCATTTTCTCCACGCCGTCCAGCGCCTGGTCAATCTTCCGGTTTCCTTCAAAAAGGAACGGAATGGTGACAATACCTACGGTGAGGATATCCATATCTTTGGCTGTCTTGGCAATGATCGGAGCCGCACCGGTTCCGGTACCTCCTCCCATTCCGGCAGTGATAAATACCATTTTACAGCCGTCGTTCAACATTCCTTTTACGTCTTCTATACTTTCTTCGGCTGCTTCACGTGCACGCTCCGGGCGGTTTCCGGCTCCTAATCCTTCTTTTCCCAGTTGCAACTTCACGGGAACGGGGGATTCGGCCAACGCCTGGTTATCTGTGTTGCACACAACAAATGTTACATCGTGTATACCTTCTTTATACATGTGATTTACGGCATTGCCGCCGCCACCTCCCACACCGATTACTTTAATGATAGTCGGGTTTTCTGCCGGGAAATCGAATGGCATTATAGTTTCATCAGACATAATCTTCTATATTATATTAAGGTGATGTAATTCGTTATTATTCTTCCAGAATCCTTCCAAACAAGTCGGTCAGCCGTTTGATCGGATTGTTGGCTTCTTTCAAACTCTTGATTTCTTTTTCCAGGTCGCGTATTTGGTTCAAAGCTTCTGCCACTCCCAGATCGCGTGCTTTGGCCAGTTGCGACAAGGCATTTTTGTATTTGCCTGCCTCTTTCAGCTCTTTTGCGTTTCTTATCAGGCTCTCGCAAGTGGCTTTTCGCAGCTTCTCCTCTTCCTCTGCTTTCTTGGCTGCCGCTGCTATTCTGGCTGCTTCTTCTTTCTCTCTTTTCCTTTTGTCTTCCACATTCTCGCCGCTTTCATCGAAGAGAGGTACTTGGATAGGACGTTCCGGGCGGTAACAGTTCTCTTTCCCGGCTCCTAGCAAAGCGATGATTGTATTGCATGTACCATCTTTTTTCAGTTCCATCATGCCACCTTTCAGGCTTAGCTGGCTTTCTTTGGCCATTCTTACCTTTTCTACTTTGGTACGGTTGCTGAATGCTTCCTCCATATTCTTTAGATTGGCGGCACCGCCGGTAATGATAGCTCCTGCCAGCAGTTTGTCTTCATATCCCGAAAGAACAATCTGGTTCCATACATTGGCCAGTATCTCATTGACACGCGCTTCTACGATGTCTTCCAGTAAGTGTGACTCAATACTGCATTTCCCGTCCAGCGAGTAGGTAGGGTTGTCATCTCCGTCTTCCGACTTGTCGGCATAGGCATTGCCGTATTTCTTTTTCAGTTCTTCGGCATCTTCCTCTTCAATCTGCTGGCTGCAAATGTCTTTGGTGATGTTGCTTCCTCCCAGTGGGATGACTGCCAAATGGCGGAGTATGTTGTTTTTGTAGACAGATACGGTAGTCGTATCTGCGCCAAAGTCGATGAACATGCAGCCCGAGCGTTTTTCACTGTTGGTCAGTACGGCATTGGCCAGAGCCAACGGTGAGATGATATAGTCGGCTATTTCGATTCCTGCCTGTTTGAAACATTTGTCAATGTTCTGCTTCACGCTGCTGCGGGCGATGATATTAAGGAAACGCCCTTCTATATGATCGCTGGGAACTCCTACAGGATCGGCCAGCAGGTTGATGCCTACTTTATATTCCTGGGGGGCCACTTCCAGTATTTCCTGGTCTATGATGGGGACTTCGCGGTTGCTGTCCATGATGGAGTCAATCAGTTCCTGTGAAATTTTGGTTTCTTCTTCCAGATGACGTACCTCCGTATTACGGATGGTGCGTAGAGATTGTCCTCCGATACCTACATAGACCTTTCCGATAGAAGCCTTTAATGTCGATTCCAGTTTCTTGATAATCGAAGTAAGGCTTTGTGCGGTTTTGTCCAGATTGTAAATCACTCCCTTACGGATAAAATCCGAAGAGTTTTCGCTGGCGAGGGCCAGCACTTGTATGCTTCCGTCCGCATGTTTCTTTCCTGCAATACCTGTGATCTTGGAGGATCCCAGTTCTATTGCTACTATAAAATCTGTTGCTGCCATATCTTACTTCTCTTTTTTAGTACAAATAATCTGATTATTAAATTCCAGACTGATGCGGCTGTACTTGTTCCAGCCTACTTGGTTCAGTCCTTTCTCATAAAAAGTTTTTAGTTTCTCGAACTTTTCCTCATAATTCCCGGGCTTGCCTAAGAATATGATATGTTCGCCAACCCGTGGAACCAGTTCCAGTTCTTTGGCTTGTGTCACGTTGATCTGCTCTATCTGGGCATCCCATAGCGGATGGGCCTGTAGAAAGACTCCTAAGGTATATAGTTCCTTGACGGCAAAATCACGATCCACGTATCCTGTAACAACAGCTACGTGTGCCGAACTGTTGGGTATCGGCATGATTTTTCCTTTATTGTCAATATAATAGTTGTCTCCGTTGTTTGCCATCACTCTGAGGATGGGGAGGCGCTGTGTCACTTCGATACCTATCTTGCATCCCGGTGTACGGTAACATTCCACATTTTCAATCAAGGGATGTTGGCTGAGTTCTTCTTCCAGCAGGCGGGTGTTGATGTCGCCCATCTTCTTACCCACAGGGGAGAGCTTCTTACCGTTCAGTAAGCGGAGTATCCCTTTCTGGCTGATAAAACCATGGTCTATACTGTCCTTGATAATCAATTCCATACCCTTGCAAACCTGGTCGGCAGGCTTGGTGTTGAAAGCGGTAACGGCTACAATAAGGTAGGCGGTTATCAGCAACAGAAACAGGAGTATGAGAATTTTCTTTATCATTTTTTATTCAGTAATCCGCAGATTTGGGGTACATAGTTATCTATGTCGCCCGCACCCAGGGTGATTAATACTTCTATATCTTTCTTGCTCAGTACGTCTAGAATTTCTTCTTTCTTGCACATGCTCTTCTCGATGCCCGGACGCAGATGGTCGTAAATCAGTTTGCTGGTGACGCCGGGGATGGGTTGCTCGCGTGCCGGATAGATATCTACCAGGATGACTTCGTCCAACAAGGAAAGGCTGTCGGCGAAATCTTTGTAGAAATCACGGGTACGTGTGTAGAGGTGCGGCTGGAAAACAGCCGTCAGCTTCTTGTCCCGATAGAGGGCACGCATGGAGAGTATGCTTTGTTTTATCTCGGAAGGATGGTGCGCATAGTCGCTCAGGAAAACCACCTTGTCGTTCTTTATCTTGAAATCGAAACGACGGTCTACTCCGCGGAAACTTGCCATACCTCTCTTTATTTCTTCATCAGTCAATCCGCTCATCTGCGCCAAAGCCATGGCGGCTACCCCGTTCTCAATGTTGATGCTGACGGGGACACCCAACTGTATATTGGGGATATTTCCCAAGGGTGATACGTAATCAAAGAAAATCTCACCGTTCCCAATACGGATATTCTCTGCATGAAAGTCACCCTCTTCTTGGGAATAGGTGTACAGTTTCACACCATTCTGCAAAGCCGGTTGCAGCTCGATGCCTTTACGTATAATCAATGCACCTCCCGGCTGGATGAGTGAGGTGTATTTGCGGAAGCTTTCCAGATAAGCCTCTTTGGTTCCGTAGATATCCAGATGGTCGGGATCGGTTGCGGTGATCACCGATATGTAGGGCGAGAGCCAATGGAAAGAACGGTCGAACTCGTCGGCTTCAATAACCATGTATTCACTGCTGTCAGACAACAGCAGGTTGGTGCCGTAATTCTTTGAGATGCCTCCCAAAAAGGCGTTGCATCCTACATGGGATTGGTGTAACAGATGGGCTGTCATGGTAGAAGTGGTGGTCTTACCGTGAGTGCCGGCTACACAAAGTCCTTTTCCTGCATGGGTAAGCATTCCCAATACCTGCGAACGTTTATGTATCTCGAAACCGTTTTCCCGGAAATAGGTAAACTCTTTATGTGTATCGGGGACAGCCGGAGTATAGACAACCAATGTAGTTGCCGGGTCGCGGAATGCATCCGTTATCAGTTCCGTGCTTTCTTCGTAATGGATGGCTGCTCCTTCTTCTATCAGCTTTTCTGTCAGTTCACTGGGCGTACGGTCATATCCGCCTACCTTCTTGCCTTTTGACAGGAAGTAGCGTACCAATGCGCTCATGCCGATACCTCCGGCACCGATGAAATAAACTGATTTTAATGTGTTAACGTCCATTTTCTTTTCTGTATTTATCAGCCAGTTTGAATACCTCCCGGGCAATAACGTTGGCTGAGTCGGTAAAGGCTAATTTAGCAATATTTGTACTTAAACTTTTCAATGTTTCCGGCTGTTTCACGGTTTCAACCGCTTTGTCCAGCAGAGCTTCTTTGGCAGCGGCGTCCTTGATATAGAGTGCTGCGTTTTTATTGACCAGCGCCAGTGCGTTCTTGGTCTGATGATCTTCGGCCACATTAGGCGACGGAACCAGAATGACGGGTTTCTGCAACAAACAGAACTCGGAGATGGAACCTGCTCCGGCACGGCTGATTATTAAATCGGCAGCACTGTATGCGGCGGCCATATCGCTGATAAAATCGGTTACGTGGAGCATTGGTAACTCACCGACCTGGGCTACTGCGGCACGTGCTTCGCCGATATATATTTTCCCGGTTTGCCAGATAAACTGCGCGCCGGATGCTTTAATCTTGTCCAAACCTTCCATCACGCAGTTGTTGATGGTGCGTGCTCCCAAGCTTCCTCCTACAATCAGGATTGTTTTCTTGGATGGGTCCAGCCCGAAGGAGCGGATAGCCTCTTCACGGCTGATGTGATGGTTGCGCAGTCCTTGGCGGACAGGGTTTCCGGTCAGGATAATCTTGTCTTTTTCAAAGAAACGTTCCATGCCGTCGTATGCCACGCATATTTTGCAGGCTTTCTTTGCCAATAGTTTGTTGGTTACTCCGGCATAAGAGTTCTGCTCTTGTATCAGTGTCGGAATACCCATCATCCCGGCCATTTTCAAAGTAGGACCGCTGGCATATCCGCCTACACCTACTGCTGCATGTGGCTTGAAATCCTTGATGATTTTGCGTGCCAATAGCTGGCTTTTGACCAATTTGAAAAGAACCGAAACATTTTTCAATAAGTTCTTACGGTCGAATCCGGCAACAGGTAATCCTTTTATAGGGTATCCGGCAGCAGGAACGCGTTGCATCTCCATTCTGCCTTCAGCGCCTACGAACAGGATTTCCGCTTCGGGATGTTGTTCCTTGATGGCGTTGGCAATAGAGACTGCGGGGAAAATGTGTCCCCCGGTTCCTCCTCCGCTGATGATGATTCTTAAATTTTCTTCCATAATTCCTTTTTAGTCGAATTATTCGCAAAAGTATAAATAATACTTTTAAAATGAATGGTTTATATTATATTTCTTCTTCCGGCTCCCGCTTCCCGGCTGCATTCAGCATTGCCTTCAAGTCATCGGGCAGCGAGTTCTCCTCCGGCGGGAGGGAAGTGGTGGCATTGTCACCCGACGGAAGTGTGGTAATGGCTTCCTGCATGGCAGCTACCATTTCCTGATGCCGTTCGGTCTTGGCTGCCAGTTCGGCTTCTTTCTGCGCTTGTTGCTCGGCGGCTTTCTGTTCTTCTTTCTCAGCCACGTAGCGGCTGACACTTAATATCATACCGATGTAGGCGCAGTTGATGAGTGTAGAGGTTCCTCCTTTGCTGATAAGCGGCAGGGGTTGTCCGGTGACGGGGAACAGACCTACGGCCACCATCATGTTAAGCATCGCCTGAGATACCAGTAACAGGGCGATGCCCATCACCAGAAAGGCAGGAAAACTTTTTTCACTTCTTCGGGCTATTTTACCCGCCCGCATCAACAGCCAGATGTAGAGAATCACTACAAAGGCGCCTCCCAGCAACCCCAGCTCTTCTATGATTATAGCAAAGATGAAGTCCGAGAATGCTTGTGACAGGAAATCCCGCTGCACACTGTTACCCGGCATCTTTCCTATGATGTTGCTGGAGGCGATAGCAATATTGGCGTGTGCTATCTGGGCGTCCTTGTCTATATCATATTTGGCGGCGGGAACGGCTTCTTTGTCCTCAAAGAAGCCTTTTATACGGTTCTGCCAGGTTTCTACACGGTGCATCATGGGGACTTTGTTCAGTTTGTGTGTGGGCATAATCATCACTATGCCTACAAAAAAAGCCACCATAACTCCGGCTATTCCCATTAACTTGGCCAATTGCTTCCAGGGTACCCGGCCGATCACCATCATTAAAAAGACTACTCCGAAAAGCAGTGCTGCGGTAGAGCCGTTTTCGGGAGCAATCAGAATGAAAACAATTCCGGTGATCCACATGATATATTTAAATGCTTTCGGATTGGCATTGTCTTCTTCCTGAAACTTGGATAGAATAAATGCGGTGACAATAATCACGGCCATTTTTGCCAGTTCGGAAGGCTGGAACTGGATACCGAAGAAAGTCATCCAACGGGCTGCACCATTGACACGGTCTCCGGTAATCAATCCCATACCCATTACAAATATCAGCAATAATGTCGATAGGGGTAGCAGGAAGACGGGAAACACACGGAAATATTTGTAGGGAATGTTATGTACCAGTACCACAATGCACACACCTACCATCAGGATGACACTGTGCTGGGTGATAGGTCCCCAATGATCCCCACTTTTGTAGGTAAGCGTGCTGGCGGCACTAAATACCTCGACGATAGAGATCAGACAAAGAAACAGGAAAATAATCCAGATTACTTTGTCGCCCTTGAACAAGTCTTTTATCAGATCCATTATCTATATACCTTAATACTATATTACAGGTTTCTTACACATTCCTTGAACTGCTCGCCACGGTCTTCGTAACTTTTGAAAAGGTCGAAGCTGGCGCAGCATGGACTTAATAATACGGTTTCGCCTTTCTTGGCCATCCGGTAAGCAGCGTCTACGGCATCCTTCATGCTTTGTACATCGGCTACAGGCAGGCCGAACTTGTCAAAGAAATCATGCAATTTCTCATTGTGCAATCCCATGTAGATCAATCCGGTACATTTTTCTTTTACCAAGTCGGCAATTTCGTTATAGTCGTTGCCTTTGTCTTTCCCGCCTAATATCAGGATGGTTTTGGTTTTCATGCTTTGCAAAGCATACCAGCAGGAATTCACATTGGTAGCCTTGGAGTCATTGATATAATCCACCCCTCTTACCCGGCAGACTTTTTCAAGGCGGTGTTCCACTCCCTTGAAATCACCCAAGGCCTCGCGGATACACTCTTTGCGGATACCCGCCAGGTTGGCAGAGATACCGGCCGCCATGGAGTTGAACAGATTATGGGTTCCGGTCAGCGCCAGTTCCTCCTGTTCCATGTTGAAAGCGATTGGTTCTGTAAAATAAACCTTGTCCTGTTCCACGTATGCGGCGGTTCCTTCCTCTTTCCTTTCGGCAAAAGGGTAGTAATGGCCATGAATGCCATATTTGTGTAATTCACGCTGGATGATGGGGTCATCGTTCCAGAAGATGAAGGCATCGTCCGGGGTCTGGTTCTGGATAATGCGGAATTTGGCATCCACATAGTTTTGCATCTGGTGGTCGTAACGGTCCAGATGATCCGGCGTGATGTTCATCAATACGGCAATGTTGGCATGGAACTTGTACATATTGTCCAATTGGAAACTGCTTAACTCGATCACATAATAATCATAGTTGCATTCTGCTACCTGATATGCCAGACTTTGGCCGATATTTCCGGCTAGTCCCACATTCATACCTGCTTTCTTGAAGATATGATAAATCAGCGAAGTAGTTGTTGTTTTTCCATTACTTCCTGTAATGCAAATCATTTTGGCATTGGTATAACGTCCCGCAAATTCTATTTCGGAGATGATAGGGGTGCCTTGTGACTTTAACTTAAGAATCATCGGGGCATCATTCGGAATACCCGGACTTTTGATTACTTCATCCGCATTCAGAATGAGAGATTCGGTATGTTTGCCTTCTTCCCATTCGATGCCTCGCTCGTTCAGTATGTTTTTGTATATGTCCTTAATCGTGGACATGTCTGAAACGAAGGTGTCGAAACCTTGTTTCTTTGCCAGAACGGCTGCTCCCGCACCGCTTTCTCCGGCTCCTAGTATGACAATTCTTTTAGCCATAATCTTCGTTTATCTTATCTTATCTTTAATGTAATAATCGTAATTGCAGCGAGTACGATGGTGACAATCCAGAAGCGTACCGTGATTTTTGACTCATGGAATACGCTGTTGGGTTTCATGAACAGATAACTGCAATTGGGGTCTAACTGTGCTAATGTAGTGCGGAAATGGTCGTGGATAGGGGCACGTTTGAATACGCGTTGCAAATGTCCTTTCTTTTTTCCGCTTTTGAAATATCTCACCTGTAGAATGACCGAAAGGTTTTCTACCAAGAAGATTCCACAGAGAATAGGTATAAGCAACTCTTTATGAATGATGATTGCAAATACCGCTATGATACCACCAATGGTCAAGCTGCCGGTATCGCCCATAAATACTTGGGCGGGAAAAGCATTGTACCAAAGGAAACCGATCAGTGCGCCGATGAAGGAGCAGATAAAGATTACCAGTTCTTCACTGCCGGGAATGTACATGATATTAAGGTATCCTGCATATTCGATGTGGCTGGATACGTATGCCAATATGCCTAAGGTAAGACCGATGATAGCAGAATTTCCGGCTGCCATCCCGTCCATCCCGTCATTCAGGTTGGCACCGTTAGATACGGCAGTAACTACGAAGATGGTAACTAATACGAAAATAATCCAACCTACAGCCTGGGCATTGTCTCCCAGAAAACCTACGAAATCAGCATAATCCAAATTGTTGTTCTTGAAGAAAGGAATCGTAGTTTTGGTGGACTTCTGATCTTGTTCCTTGTGCACCACTTCCACAATTTCTCCCCCTCTTTGTATTTCTACGTTCTCACGGATAACCACGCTCGGACTTAAATATAAGGTGAGTCCCACAATGAGTCCCAAACCTACTTGGCCGATGATCTTGAATTTGCCGTGCAACCCTTCTTTGTCTTTACGGAAGACCTTGATATAGTCGTCCAAAAAGCCTAACGTACCCAGCCAAATGGTGGTAATCAACATTAATATCATGTAAATATTATGCAGCTTTCCCAACAAGAGGCAAGGTATGAGAATTGCGACAATAATAATTATACCTCCCATCGTCGGCACACCAACTTTTTTCACATTAAAAGGGTCTATAGATGCGTCACGTTGGGTTTCGGTTATTTGTTTACGTTTGAGCAGGTTGATGAAATATTCACCGAAGATAGCTGAGATCAACAATGATAAAATGATTGCCATCAATGAACGGAATGAAACGTAACCGAACATACCGGCTCCGGGAAAATCGAACTTTTCTAAATATTGAAATAAATAATATAACATCTTTTGGTTGGTTTATTCATTAGCAAAAATATCTCTTAATACTTCTTTATCGTCGAAATGGTGCTTTATACCTTTGATTTCCTGATAATTTTCGTGTCCTTTCCCGGCAACTAAAATGACATCTTTAGCTTGGGCCAGCATACAAGCTGTACGGATCGCTTCTTTACGGTCGGCTATGCTTATCACTTTACGCATATCCTCTTTAGTCAGCCCTGCCAGCATATCATTGATGATTTCCTGCGGCTCTTCAAAACGGGGATTGTCAGAGGTGATAATGACTTTATCGCTTTGCTTTACCGCTTCTTGTGCCATCAAGGGGCGTTTGCCTTTATCGCGGTTGCCGCCGGCGCCTACTACCGTAATTACATGACCTTTGCCATTCAGGACCTCGTGAATGGCATTCAGCACATTTTCCAAGGCATCCGGAGTATGGGCATAGTCCACAATGGCGGTGTATCCCTTGGGTGAGCGCAGTGAGTCAAAACGCCCGGCAACGGGGCGAAGAGTACTCAATGCCAGCAATACCTCTTCTGCCTTTTTCCCAAGCAGGCAGGCTGCTCCATAGACTGCCAGCAGGTTGGAAGCATTGAAACGTCCGATGAACTGTACATTGACTTCCACATTATTTATATCAAGCAGCATTCCTTCGAATCCATCTTCCAGCACTTTTCCTTTAAAATCACTCAAGCTGCGCAGCGAATAGGTGTGTACCTTTGCTTTGGTATTTTGAGTCATGACCAATCCGTTTTTGTCATCCAGATTGGTTAAGGCAAAGGCTGTTTTAGGCAGACCGTCAAAGAATGCTTTTTTGGCTTTCAGATAGTTCTCTACAGTTTTATGGTAGTCCAGATGGTCACGGGTAAGGTTGGTAAATATACCGCCTGCAAATTTTAAACCACCGATCCGTTTTTGTGCGACTGAATGTGAACTTACTTCCATAAAGGCATATTTGCATCCTTCATCTGCCATGCGCCCCAGCAGTTTGTTTAGTGTAATAGGGTCAGGGGTGGTATGGTCAGTTGGAATGGCTTCCTCATCTATATAATTGCATACAGTGGAAATGAGTCCTGTTTTATATCCGAATTTACGGAACATATTATATAATAAGGTGGCAATAGTCGTTTTTCCGTTGGTGCCTGTAACACCGACCAGTTCCAATTTCGAGGTGGGGTCGCCGTAAAACGTAGTTGCCAGTTTCCCGACAACGTCTTCCGTATCGTTCACTTTGATGTAGGTAACATTCTCAATCAATGTCTCAGGAAGATTCTCACATACCACTGTACGGGCTCCTTTTTCTATTGCTTTTTGAATATAAGTGTGTCCGTCAGTCTGCGTTCCTTTTACAGCAACGAAAATATGACCAGGCTCTATCAGGCGCGAGTCCATGTTTATTCCCGAAATTTCTTGGGATGCATCACCTATGATTTCATTGACTGTTATTCCTTTAATAATCTTTTCCAGTTTCATATTCTTCCTGTTACACTGTTAATTTAATCGTAATTGTATGGTTTGTCCTTTGCGCAAAGTGTTGCCGGCCGGGATACTTTGTGACTTCACTTTACCGATGCCGGTAATGCGGGCTTTCAATCCCATGCTTTCAAGCAGATAGACAGCATCCTTTGCGCCCATACCAATAACACTTGGTACAAGTTTATTGTTAATGTCTTTTTTGTTGAATAATACATTGTCCGGATTACTAGTCACATTTCCCCATACCGGTTTGCCTTCGGTTGATTGTTCCGAAACTCCGGATGAATTTACATTTATCCGGTTCAGTACATAATGTGCCGCACTTATATCCCCGTTTTTCACATCCGGAATAAGGATAGAAGTTGAGTCTTTTGCTTCTTTCAAATCTTGTGCCAGATGTTTGGCAAATACGCGTTCGGCAATTTTACTGAACACGCTGCCGGCCATCAGACCACCCGAGGCGGGGAGTCCAGGTTTCTGGATGGCTACAATGCAACTGTATTTAGGCGCTTCTGAAGGAAAATATCCACAGAAACTTACCAAATAACGGCGTGTGCCATTCGTGTACCCGGCTTTTCCTTGTGAAACCTGTGCAGTACCGGTTTTCCCGGATACATGGAATTGCTTGGATCCTGCTTTCTTTCCCAGTCCTTCGCTGACGACTTTTTCCAAAATCGTTTGTATCTCGCTGATAGCCTTGGGGGAAGCGATGGCCGGGTTGAGTATTTCAGGAGCAATATCTTCCACGACCTGCCCGTCTTTGACTATTGATTTCACAAAACGGGGCTTGACCATTACTCCGTTATTGGCTATAGCATTATAAAATGCCAGTGTATTGATGGGGGGAATTTGGGTTTCATAGCCAATAGACATCCATGCCAGTGCAGTACGTGACCAATTGCTCAAGTCTTTGTTGGGGATGCGGATGTTCGGCTTGCCGGCACCGGGAATATCGAGATCTAACGGAGTGGCAATGCCTACTCGATGCAGTCCGCGTACAAACTTTTCCGGATTATCATGATAATGATCATCGATCAACCGCGATACACCGATGTTTGAGGACACCATCAATGATTTTGTTGTGTTGATAGTGCCGTAGCCTCCACGATGCCAGTTATGATCTTTCATATAGCGGCCGTGCATCATATAGACCCCGTTACCGGTTTCCACCACCGTTTCCGGAGTGATGACTCCGTCGTCCAGCGCTACCAGTATGGATGCGGTTTTGAAAGTAGAGCCTGGTTCCATCATGTCTGAGATAGCGTTATTGCGTATTTCTCTGTAAATGCCGTCATTGCATTTGGTCATGTTGACGATAGCTTTGATGTCTCCCGTCTGCACTTCCATCAGAATGGCAACGCCTACAGTAGCGTTGATTTCTTTCAATTCATCCACCAATGCTTTTTCTGCGATGTCTTGCATACCTACATCAATGGTCGTAATGATATCACAGCCATCTACAGGAGGAATATCTACAATGTTCAGGTATTTGTTCATTACCTTTTGACGGTGAGTGATACCGTTTCTGCCTTTTAATATGGAATCGTATGAAAGTTCCAACCCGTTCTTTGCACCTTGTTCTATATCTGGATACATATCTCCCAATGTACGCATTGCCAGTGAGCCAAAAGGCTTTTTCCGTTGATTGAATGCCTGTTCATGGAATCCGCCTTTGTATTTGTTCAGGTTAAATACGGGCAGACGTTTTGCTTCTTTATATTGTATATAAGAAATGCGTTTGGGGTAGAGCAACCAACTGCGGCTCTCTTTTTTTCTTCCGTTTTTGATGTGCTGTTTGAAAAAGGCGGCACTTTTATCAGGGAATATTTCATGTAACCCTTTGCAGATTGTGTCAAGGTTTGCATAAAGAACTGAGTCTTTGATATGTTGTAGCTTCAGCCGTGTCTTTTCCTCTTCTTCGGTTTCGCCCTTCCTTTTATTTATCATGAAGTCCATGTAAATCTTATATTCGGGAAGGCTGCTTGCCATCAGCTGGCCGTCGGATGAGATGATGTTGCCACGGGTAGGACGTACGGTGACGTTTTCTTTTACAAAACGGTCGGCTACGTCTTTCCAGTATTGACGCTCGGCAAACATGATGACGCCGGCTTTGCAGATAATGGCAATGCCTATCAACACCATGACCAGGATGATGAAGGAGAAGCGGAGCATTATGTTTTTTTGGTTGGGCATCATGGGCTTAGTCTTTCTTTATTAAATAAGGACGGTTGGTAGCCGTTTGCAAGGGGCTGTCTTCCGTCGAAATATATTCTTCAATACGTGACTGGCGGCTCTTTTCCATCAGTTCGGAAGAGCGTGTCAATGCATCGTATTTGATATCGATCAAATCTTTTTTCAACTTGTCAATTTCAATGAGTTCCTGTTGGCTGCTATAACGGTTGTCTATGTATAGTACAGTCAGGATCATGATGAGAATCAGCAAACGGGTCTGTCTTTTGAAAAAGTCGTTCGCAAGGATATCTCCTCCTAATATGCTGCGGATAGACATATGCTTGGGCGAAGCAGATTGTCCGTCTTTGGGTTGTTGTGTATTTTGTTTCAGTTCTTCTTCCATCTCGTTATCTCTTTTCTGCAATTCTCAACTTGGCGCTTCGGGAGCGCGGATTGCGTGTCACTTCTTCGTTGCCGGCAACAATAACTTTGTTGTTGACTAGTTTGAAAGGTGTCTGTACATTACCAAAGAAATCTTGTTCGGCCTTGCCTTCTATGTTTCCGGTTTTCATGATATTCTTTACCATGCGGTCTTCTAAAGAGTGATAGGTGATTACTACCAGTCTGCCTCCCGGTTTCAGTGCCTTGGTTGCTGCATAAAGCATTTCTTTCAATGCTTCCATTTCCTGATTTACCTCTATGCGTAAAGCTTGGAACACCTTTGCGAGCTCTTTCTTTTCACGTTCCCGCCCGAAAAACGGTTTGATGACTTCGAGGAAATCACCGATGGTGACAATTTGTTTTACACCTCGGGCTTTAACGATGGCTGATGCCAGTTTGCGGCTGTTCTTCAATTCACCATATAAATAGAAAATATTAGCCAAACGTTCTTCGTCATAGGTGTTCACTACATCAGCAGCTGTCATACCTGCGCGTTTGTTCATCCGCATGTCTAATTTGCCCTCGAAGCGGAATGAGAATCCACGTTCGGAGTCGTCAAAGTGATGTGAGGAAACGCCCAGATCGGCCAAAATGGCATCCACCCCTTCCACGCCATAATAACGTAGGAAGTTGGGAAGGTAGCGGAAGTTACTACGCACAAAAGTGAAGCGGCTGTCGCTTACAATATTCTTCTCGGCATCTTCATCTTGGTCAAAACTATATAGATGCGCGGTGCTATCCAGCCGGCTTAGAATTTCCTTGGAATGTCCTCCGCCGCCGAAAGTGGCATCTACATAAATACCTCCGGGTTGGATGTTCATTCCGTCTACGCTCTCGTTTAATAATACCGGTACATGATATATCTGTTTTGCTTCACTCATTCTATTTCTACGTTGTTATTAGTTCCCATAATTTCTTCCAATTCTTTTCCAAAGTCCTCCGGTGTGATGAAGGGTTTGTCTGCTATTTCTTTAGACCAGATTTCTATAGTGTCGTCCAATCCGATAAAACGTACATCTTGCTGTATTTTAGCTAATTTCAAATATCGTTTTGGAATCAGAAAGCGCCCGTTTCCATCCAATGTGATAACTTCTACATCCGAAACGAACTGACGGAAAATCATTTGGTGTCTGGAATTCCAGCGATTGAGTTTGCAACGTAGTTCGTTCATTTGTTCGTTCCACACATTTTCAGGGTAAAGTACCAGGCAGTCTTGGTAGGTGTCTTTGCGTAAAATCAGGCACTCCTGGGAGGCAGCTTGTAGCTGCTTCCTGAATACGGCAGGCAGGAACACTCTGCCTTTTGCATCCGTCTTTGCTTCAGAATTCCCAAGAAATCGCATGTTTACACCTTATTATATTGTTCAAGGTGTAAAATTACACAATTCCCCACAATTCCCCACAATATTTTAAGAAAATATTTCGAGAAGTTTTCAACAGGCTGTTAATGTAGCTAGTAGCTTGGTAAACAGGAGGTTTAAAATTAATAATTTTATGATAAAAAATAATGGAAAGGGCAGCTTCTCGGAGGTTGAAAAACGAAACCAAACTATTGCACATTCGTTTTTGTTTTGCGCAAAAATGAAAGAATTTGTATAGTTTCATACACAAAAACTCTTAATTTCTTTAGAGATTAAGAGTTTTTTCTGTCATAAATTGCCAATATAAAAAAAGATAAGTTACTTTTGCATGGAAAAGAACGTTTGCAAAATGACTGACGACTCTATATTTTTAATCGACATAGAAAAGATATTGAAAACGAAAGCCGGGAAAAAATATAAATATATTCCCCGTTTTGTCGTTTCGTACCTGAAGCATATCGTGCATCAGGATGAACTGAATGTCTTTTTAAAAGACTCCAAAAATAAAGTCGGAGTTGACTTTCTGGAAGCTTGTATGGAGTTCCTGGATGCAAAAGTGGAGATAAAAGGTTTGGAAAACTTGCCTGAAAACGGTAAATGCACTTTTGTCAGCAATCACCCGCTGGGGGGACAGGATGGAGTTGCTTTGGGGTATATATTGGGAAAACATTACAATGGTAATGTACGCTATTTGGTCAATGATTTGTTGATGAATTTGCATGGTTTGGCTCCTTTATGTATTCCTATCAATAAAACAGGCTCGCAATCCAGGGATTTTCCGAAGATGGTAGAGGCAGGGTTTGCCTCGGATAATCATATCATTATGTTTCCTGCGGGGTTATGTTCCCGTAGACAGGGTGGGGAAATCAAGGATTTGGAATGGAAAAAGACATTTGTCACTAAAAGTATTGAAACGCATCGTGATGTGGTACCTTTGCACTTTGAGGGCCGGAACTCAGACTTTTTTTATAATTTGGCAAATATATGTAAGGCACTTGGCATTAAGTTTAATATTGCTATGCTTTACTTGGCAGATGAAATGTTGAAAAATCGTCATAAAACCTTTACCTTGACCATTGGAAAACCCATTCCTTGGCAAACTTTCGACAAGACAAAGACCCCGGCTCAGTGGGCGCAGTTTGTAAAAGATGTAGTCTACAAGCTATAATAGACAAAAGAGAGAAAAAAGATATGGAAGAAATTATTGCACCGATTAGCAAAGAGATTCTGAAGGCGGAACTTTCCGAGGATAAACGCCTGAGGTTTACGAATAAAAGTCATAATGAAATTTACGTCATAACGTATCAGGATTCGCCCAATGTGATGAAGGAGATTGGCCGGTTGAGAGAAATAGCCTTTCGTGCTGCAGGTGGCGGAACAGGAAAGGCGATGGATATCGATGAATATGACGTGATGGAAAATCCATATAAGCAATTAGTTGTATGGAATCCTGAAGCGGAGGAGATTTTGGGAGGTTATCGTTATCTTTTGGGGGATGAGGTGCAATTTGATGAACATGGGAAGCCTGTGCTGGCTACTGCTCACATGTTTAATTTCTCGGAAGTTTTTTTGAAAGAATATTTGCCTTACACGGTGGAGTTGGGACGCTCATTTGTTACATTGGAATATCAGTCAACCCGTGCCGGTTCCAAGGGATTGTTTGCTTTGGATAATTTGTGGGATGGTTTGGGCGCATTAACCGTGATTAAGCCTAATGTGAAATATTTTTTTGGTAAGATGACTATGTATCCTAGTTATCATCGTCAGGGGCGTGACATGATATTATACTTCCTGAATAAACATTTCGGTGATAAAGATAAATTGATAACTCCGATGAAACCGCTGGAAATAGAAACAGATAAGAAAATGTTGGAAAATCTTTTCTGTTATGATTCCTTTAAAGAAGATTACAAGATCTTGAATACGGAAGTGCGTAAGCTGGGGTATAATATTCCTCCTTTGGTCAATGCATATATGAGTCTGTCTCCTACAATGCGTATGTTTGGAACAGCGATTAATTATGGATTCGGAGATGTGGAGGAAACCGGAATTCTGATTGCAGTCAATGAAATTCTGGAAGACAAACGGGTACGTCATATCGAATCGTTTGTAAAGCAACATCCTGAGGCTATGAAAATAACTTCAGGCGCTCATCCCATACTGACCAAATAATCGGACTAATAGTAGTATTTGGGGAAACATTGTCAGGTGCAGATAAAATTTACAGGATTCATCTTGCTCGCATCTGACAATGTTTTTATTATACTGCCGGCAGACTGTTGCCTTTGATTTTCCGGTAGAGGTCGAGCGCATATACGTCTGTCATGCCCGATATGTAATCCAGCACGGCTTGAATTTTTCCATATAAAGTAGGTGCGTTGACATTGTACTGTCCGGATATGCGGTTGATAAGTAGTTGTGAATACGCTTTTTCCGGAGAGCGCACTGCATTAATCATCAGGTCAATCAAGGTACTGATAACCCTGAATCCTGCCAATTCTATGTCCAGCACATCGCTGGAACGATATATTCTTTGAAAGGCAATTGCAGAACAATTGTCATAGGCCTCTTTCAATGGACTGCAAATGTGCATTATCAGGGTGCCTTCAAATTCCCCGGTCAATATCTTTTCTTCATTTTCAGTGAATACTCGTGTGCATTCCTTTATCAGTGCGCCTATGACCGAAGAACGTAAATAAGCTATCTGTTCATTGACGTCTGTTACAATCCGGCAAACTTCTTCAATGCGTTTTCTTCTTTTCTCATCAAAGAACTGCATATACAGTCCTTTGGTTTCATCATGTGTCAGAAGTTTTAATTTATGTGCGTCTTCTATGTCCATCATCTGATAACAAATATCATCTGCGGCTTCTACCAGGTAGACCAACGGATGGCGTGCGTAGCGTAAAGGCTCATCCGGTTTGCTGAGCCGGATAATCCCTAATTCTCCGGCTATTTTCTGATAATCAGCCTCTTCGCTTAAGAAGAAGCCGAATTTTGATTTCTTTCCTGCCAATTGTGAGGAAAAAGGGTATTTTACGATGGACGCCAGTGTGGAGTAGGTCATCACGAACCCTCCTTTCCGTCTTCCTTCAAACTGGTGGGTGAGGATGCGGAATGCATTGGCATTTCCTTCGAAGTGGGTTAAATCATCCCATTCCATCGGTGAAAGTTCTTTTTTCAATGCCATTCCTTGTCCTTCCGAGAAGTAAGTTGAAATGGCTTTTTCTCCCGAATGACCGAAAGGAGGATTTCCCAGATCGTGTGCCAGACATGCGGCTGAAACGATGGAACCTATTTCCGATATATGGGAGTCGGCCAAGGCTGGGTGCTTCTTCAGAAGCTGGCTGGCGACATCGTTTCCTAAAGAACGCCCCACACAAGAGACCTCAAGGCTGTGAGTCAACCGGTTGTGTACAAATACGCTACCTGGTAAAGGAAATACTTGAGTTTTGTTTTGCAAACGACGGAAAGGTGCTGAGAAGATGAGACGGTCATAATCGCGTTGGAATTCGGTACGGTCATCTTTACGGGCCTCGTGTAGTTCTTCCATGCCGAAGCGTTTATTTGATATTAATTGTTTCCAGTTCATAATTCAGGCTTTATCTGTTTGCAAAAGTAAGAAACTTCCGTTTAAAAAACTGTAAACGCTTAGATAAATCCATCTAAATGTGTAAATTCGCACCTTATTAATCATGTGGCAATGTGTTGATTCGTCAATATGCCAATGGGCTGTATCATGTCTGGACTGTGTTTGTTGTCTGCAAATTATTAGCACATTGCCATATAAGCATATTGATAAATTATTAAAATTATGAAAATACAGGTAATCAATAAATCAAAACATGCTTTACCCGAGTATGCTACCGGGCAATCGGCAGGGATGGATATCCGTGCTAATCTTGACGAACCGATTGTGCTGAAACCCTTGCAACGTTGTTTGGTTCCTACGGGACTTTATATCGCATTGCCTGAAGGTTTTGAAGCGCAAATCCGTCCACGTAGCGGGCTGGCTATTAAGAAAGGCATCGGAGTCCTGAATTCTCCGGGCACAATTGATGCCGATTATCGTGGTGAAATTTGTATTATCCTGGTCAATTTGTCATCTGAGGATTTTATGATAGAAGATGGGGAGCGCATTGCGCAAATGGTTGTAGCCCGTCACGAACATGCCGAATGGCAGGAAGTGGAGGTGCTGGACGAAACGGAACGTGGTGCAGGTGGCTTTGGACATACCGGAAAAAAGTAAAAGGAAACAATGAATAGAAGATTGAAATATGTGCCCATGCTATGTGTATGTCTGATAGGCATGCTTGTTTCATGCGGTACGGTGAAGAGAGCTTCCGGCTTGTCCGGAAATAAAGCTGTTGTGGAGGAAAAGGATCCGCTTACTCCGGAGCAGCGCCGTAAATACGACTATTTCTTTTTGGAAGCGCTTCGGATGAAGGAAAAAGGTGACTTGGATGCGGCTTTCGAAATGTATAGTCACTGTTTGGACATTTATCCGCAAGGAGCCGCTACTTTGTTCGAAATTTCCCGCTTCCATATGTTTCTCAATCAGCCGGAAAAAGGGGAGGAAGCTTTGAAGAAGGCAGTGGATGCCGATCCTAAGAGTTTTTGGTATAAGCAAACTTTGGCAGCCTATTATCAAGGTAAGGGAAATTACCCGAAAGCCATTTATGTTTATGAGGATATGGCGAGCCAGTTCCCCTCACGTCTGGAACCGTTGATGGCTTTGATTGATCTCTATACCCGTACCAAGGACTATCAGCAGGTAGTTAATACATTGAACCGCCTTGAAGCCTTGGATGGGAAGTCTGAACAAATCAGCATGGAGAAATTCCGTATGTATCTGGCCATGAACAATGACCAGCAGGCATTTACGGAGATTGAGAATTTGGCAAAAGAATATCCATATGACATGCGTTATCTTACCATTTTGGGAGATGTCTATCTGAATAACGGTAAGGAAGAAGAAGCATACGAAACTTATCAGAAAGTATTGAAGGAAGAACCGGGCTATGCGCCGGCGTTGCTTTCCATGGCTTCTTATTACGAGAAAAAAGGGCAGGATAGTTTGTATCAGGTACAGTTGGATACTATTTTGCTGAATGATAATGTGGATAGCGATACAAAGATGAACATTATGCGCCAGCTTATTCTGCGTTCCGAGCAAACGAACAAGGACAGTACGAAAATAGCAGGCCTGTTTACTTCTATATTGAAGGAAAAACAAGAGAATGCAGATATTGCTATGTTGGCGGCCCAATATCTTCTGACGAAAAAGATGGATAAAGAGGCAACCCCTGTTTTGCACCAAGTGCTTGAAATTGATCCGGAAAATACGCCGGCACGCTTGCAGCTATTGAGTTTTGCCATTCGTGAGCAGAATATGGATGAAGTAATCAAATTGTGTGCTCCAGCTTTAGAATATACTCCGGATGTATTGGAATTCTATTATTATATGGGATTGGCCTATCATCAGAAAGAGAAAACAGACGAGGCATTGGAGGTTTTTAAAAAAGGAGTGAATCAAGTAACAGATAAAAGCAATAAGGATATCGTTTCTGATTTCTATGCCATTATGGGGGATCTTTATCATATAAAGAAGATGAATGTGGAGGCATATGCCGCATACGATTCCGCTTTGGTTTATAAGGAAAACAATATAGGGGCCTTGAATAATTATGCCTATTACCTGTCTGTAGAGCGTAAAAACCTGGATAAAGCGGAAGAAATGAGTTACCGTACCGTAAAGGCCGAACCTACCAATGGTACGTATCTGGATACCTATGCCTGGATACTTTTTGAGAAAGGTAAATATGTAGAAGCAAAAATTTACATTGACCAGGCTATGCAGAATGATGGAAGTAAAAGTTCCGTTGTTGTAGAGCATTGTGGAGATATTTACTATATGAATGGAGATCGTGAAAAGGCTTTGGAATATTGGCAACAAGCGGAAAAATTATCCAAGGAGCCTCCTCAAGAAGGTAGTGAAGAACGTAGTGAAAAGGAATTGAACTTGTTGAGAAAGAAAATTGTACAAAAGAAATACTTTGCAGAATGATGAAACGTGTCTGTTTTTATTTGTTTAGCGCTTTGCTGATTATATTTATTTCTTCATGTTCATCTACCCGGAGTATGAAGAAAGGGGTATCTATTGGCAATTTATCCGAGTCGGAATATATGGAAGAGCTGATTAGCCGTTCTCCGGGATGGGATGCAATTACTGCGAAAATGTCATTGGCCGTTGACTTGAACGGTAAAGGACCGACTAAAGTAAATGGTACGTTGCGCATGAAACGTGATGAAGTAATCCAGCTTTCTATCGCTCCATTTTTGGGTATTGAAGTGGCACGTGCTGAAATATCTCCGGACGGAGTTTTAGTGATGGATCGCATGAACAAACGTTATGTACAAGTTCCTTTTGATGAATTGAAGAATCTGGCAAAGGCTGATTTGGATTTTCATACTTTGCAGGCCTTGTTTATGAATGAAATTTTTCTTCCGGGAAAAAAGGTGCTGACTGTCCGTGATATTTCGTCCTTTGCTGTGCGTCCTGAAAACGAAAATGCATTAATAGAAGTTAAGAACGGCAAACATTTCGCCTACCGTTTTCGTACCAATACAAATGATGGGCTGCTGAAAGAAAGTCATATCGGCTTGTCCGGTACCCAGTACGGGATAAATTGGCGTTATGATAAGTTTCGTCCGTTGGAGCAGAGACAGTTTCCGGGAACTATGACGGTTTCTTTTGAAGGGGCTGCCAAACCGGTTACGGCTGTATTTGAACTTTCCCGCCTTTCTACCAATAAGGATTGGGAAGCTCATACCGAAGTGCCCGGAAAATACGAAAGAATAGAATTGCAAGATTTGCTAAAACAGCTTATTAAATAATGAAACGTATCTTCTTACTACTCATAGCCTGCTGCTTTTTAAGTACTATTTCAGCGCAAAGTACTCGGAAAATAAGGGAGCTTGAAGCCAAACGGAAGGAACTTCACCAGCAGATTGCCGAGTCTGAAACTTTGTTGCAATCTACCAAAAAGGATGTGAAAAGCCAGTTGGACAACCTTGCTTTGCTGACAGGTCAGATTGAGGAGAGAAGAAAATATATCAATACCATAGAGAGTGATGTTCATACATTGACAAGTGAGATCGCTTCTTTACAGAAACAACTGAATAAACTTCAGCGTGATTTGAAAGACAAGAAGCGGAAGTATGAAACTTCGGTGCAATACATGTATCGTAACAAGTCTGTTCAAGAGAAATTAATGTTTATTTTTTCTGCCGAGAATTTGAGTCAGACTTACCGTCGTATGCGTTATGTGCAGGAATATGCAAACTTCCAGCGCCTTCAAGGAATGGAGATAGAACGTAAGCAGAAGCAAATTGCCGCTAAAAAAAGAGAAGTGGAACAAACTAAGCATGCCAAACAGAATCTTTTAAAACAGGGTGAGGTTGAAAAGGCCAAACTGGAGATTCAGGAAAAGGAGCGCCAGACTCTTTTGGCGAATTTGCAAAAGAAGCAGAAAGGTATACAAAGCGAGATAAGGAAGAAAAAACGTTCGGCTGAGCAATTGAATGCCCAGATTGACCGTTTGATTGAAATTGAAATAGAGAAAGCTAGAAAGCGTGCAGAGGAGGAAGCTCGTAGGAAAGCCGCTGCTGAGGCTGCCGCAAAGGCGGCAGCAGCTAAGAAAGCGGAGCGTGAAACTACGGGAGGGGCGTCCCGTTCTAAATCTACGGAAAAAAATGAGTCTACAAAGAAGGTCGCTCCGGTGGAGAAGTTCAGTCTGAATAATGAGGACCGCCAGCTGTCGGGCAGTTTTGAACGTAACCGGGGTATTTTGCCGGTTCCCATTACCGGTCCATACGTGATTGTCAGCCATTACGGACAGTATGCCGTAGATGGTTTGCGTAATGTGAAACTGGATAATAAAGGGATTGATATCAAGGGCAAACCGGGAGCGCAGGCACGTGCCGTTTTCAATGGAGAAGTTTCGGCTATTTTCCAGTATAATGGTTTGAACAATATACTGGTGCGTCATGGTAATTACATCTCTGTCTATTGCAACCTTTCTTCCGTATCGGTTTCTAAAGGCAGCAAAGTCAATACACGTACCGTTCTTGGTACTATCCATACAGATAGTTCGGGTAATACGGTCTTGCATTTTCAACTTCGTAAGGAAACGGCTAAACTTAATCCGGAATTATGGTTGGGAAGATGAAAAAGATAAGTTCTCTTTCTGTATTTTATTACTTTGCGGTTTCTCGCAGCTTGTTTGGAAACTGAAGAATTTTCTGTAGTTCCTGTTCCTGAAATTTCTTCCATAATAATTCCTTCTACGGAAAGTATCTGGCCTGTTGCTATAAAGAATGCTGATCTGGCTGGAGATTGGTTATCTTTTTGATATGTAGTACAGGATAACTTTCTGTATAATAGCTTTTAAAGTATAAATATGTATTTGAGGAACAGTTATTTCCGTTCTAAAACTTGTCTGTTCTTTCAAAGAGAACGAAAAAACATTTATTATTAAAAATAAATCTCCAATTAGTTTTGAGTTCAAGTCTAATTGCGTACATTTGTCCCCTGCATTAAGTATCCTCATAGAAGTACATTAATACTTTTCCAACTTATTCTTTAGTGATGATGGTAGAATCGTTTGTCTCTCTGTAAGATTCCTAATAGCAAAACGCACTTATTTTTTTATTAAAACATTTATTTTAAAATGAACATTTTTATTGCAGGGCTTAACTATAATATGAGTGAAGCCGAACTTGGAGAATTATTTGCAGAGTATGGTGAAGTTGTTTCTGTTAAGATTATAATGGACAGAGAGACCGGTCGTTCTAAGGGATATGGTTTTGTTGAAATGGCTGATGATGAAGCTGGAGATAAAGCGATTGCAGCTCTTAATGAAGTTGATATGGATGGAAAAACTCTTTCTGTGTCAGTAGCTCGTCCTAGAGAAGAACGTCCGCGTCGTAGCTATGGCAACAATGGCGGTGGTGGTTATCGTGGCGGTAACAACAGTCGTGGTGGTGGCTATGGTGGTAGTCGCGGAGATAATGGCTATGGCGGTGGCAGAAACAGATATTGATCTGTATCTCTATAAAATATAAGGGAACCTGTCTTGGACATTTGAAATGCTGAGGCAGGTTTTTAAGTGCCTGTTCAGGATATCTTCAAAAGACTTTGGCTGTCGGTTATTTCTTTTATTTATGGCAAGCAGAAGATGTTCCATTGAGGGTAAAAACGGTTAATTTATTAAGCATGGTCAATAATTTCTACATAAATTCCAGGTACTTCTCTCTTTTATAGAAAGGCTATAAGTATTATGCGTGTTATATTCAACTTCATTCTGGATTATTCCAACAAGAAAGAAGATGATTGAGTATGGAGAGATACTTGTTTCCTAGAAAATAGATTCCTGTGTCTGTGTTGTCAATAGTTCCAGCGCCTTGATTCCCATAACGGAATTTCCTTTTGGATTCAATCTCGGGCTCCACACTGCAACTGAATATCGTAGTGGGTAAACTGCGGCTATACCGCCTCCCACACCACTTTTCCCCGGAAGACCTACCAAATAAGAAAATTCTCCTGCTTCGTCATAGAATCCACATGTTTGCATGATGGCATTGATACGTTTCACTTGAGAGGCGGTCAGCGTGATTCCTTCGAATGTAAAAGCCTGTTTATGGTTGGCAAACGGCAAAAAGGCTTTGGATAAATCATAACAACTCATTTCTATGGAGCATTGCAGGAAATAGAAATGAAGTACACGTTCTATGTCATTGTCGATGTTATGATAATATTTCAACAGGTTGGTGATTGCCGCATTCAGATAACCGTTTTTACGTTCGGACAGGGCAACTTCTTCATTATAATGAATTTGGTTATTTCCGCTGATTGAGCGGACGAAACGAAGATATTCTTCTTCGGGGTGTTTCAGATGGTTCAGCAGGATATCTGTCATTACAATGGCTCCGGCGTTAATAAAGGGATTCCGAGGAATTCCTTTTTCTACCTCCAGTTGTACTAGTGAGTTGAAAGCTGTTCCCGAAGGTTCTTTACCTACTCTTTTCCATAGATTATCTCCTTCAAGACTCAAACACATGGCAAGTGAAAAAACTTTCGAAATACTTTGGATGGAGAAGCCGGTGGTGGCTTCTCCATGCATGAAAGTTTTGTTTTGTATCGTATGGATACACATTCCGAATTGATCTGGGTTGATTTTGGCAAGTGCCGGAATGTAATCAGCCTGTTTGCCAATAGAGGCGTAGGGCTGGATTTCTTGATAGATGTCTTTTAGAATCTGTTGATAATCCATAATTTGGACGTTTTATTTTTCTGTATAGTCACCATTGGCTTTGATGAGCTCGATCAACTTCTCAACAGCCTGATCTTCGGGAATGTTTTTTTCTATGCATTCTTTCTTTTTATAGAGGCTGATTTTTCCACGACCGGCACCTACATAGCCATAGTCGGCATCCGCCATTTCGCCGGGACCATTGACAATACAGCCCATAATGCCGATCTTCAGACCTTTCAAGTGCGAGGTAGCTGTTTTGATACGGGCGATGGTAGACTCCAAATCATATAAGGTACGACCACATCCCGGACATGAAATGTATTCCGTTTTGCTGGTTCGGATTCTGCCGGCTTGCAGGATACCAAATGCAGTGGTATCTACCACTATATGACTCAAGGGGCCTTGGTTGTACAAGAAGATTCCGTCACAGAGTCCGTCAAAAATTAGTGCACCCATATCAGCTGCCGCTTTGATTTGCAGGTCTTCAGCTTTCGTTTCCTGATAGTATTGGAAGAATACGACCGGATTCTCTAACCCTTCATTCATCAGTTCGTGTGTCATGGCACGATATTCGCCGAGGCGGTTGGGATGATTGCTTTGGGCGATGATTACCACTTCGGGATGTAGTTTAAGGGCTGCGATTACTTCGTCATTCATAGCCATATAGGGCAGAAACAGGAATTTCAGATCGGAAACCGTGTGATGTAATTCTATCATCTGCTGGTAGTTAAATGCCGGATAGACATTTTTGTCTTCTGGATTCCATGCATTGGCATCTACTAGATAGGCTATATTGTTATCTCGTGATTGGGGCACACTTCCACCGCAATAAATATAGTCAGGTTTGAACTGAGGATTAGTTTCGAAAGACCCTTCCAGACGTTCGGCTATTACTACGGGAAGATTATCTCCTCCAATGTTTCGGACAGCCTTAGTCTTCCGGCGCCCCGGAGATAGGTAGTTGAACTGCGGAGCTTCTTTTCCAGGAATAAAAGGATGTCCTTCCCGAGTTAGTATATAATCAACCAGTTTGCGGGCTACCGGAATTTCGTTTTCAGGAGCCTCGCTCAATGAAACACGAATGGTATCTCCCAAGCCATCTGCAAGGAGTGCGCCTATTCCTAATGCGGATTTTATTCTTCCGTCCTCGCCGTCCCCTGCTTCGGTAACCCCCAAATGAAGCGGGAAAGCCATGCCTTCCTTTTCCATTTCCTTTACCAGCAGACGGACCGTCCTGACCATTACTACGGTATTGGATGCTTTGATGGAAATAACCACATCGTTGAAATGTTCCGCAACACAGATACGCAGAAATTCCATGCACGATTCCACCATACCTTCAGGGGTGTCACCATAATGAGACATGATGCGGTCTGACAGAGAACCGTGGTTTACCCCGATGCGGATGGCGGTGTGGTTTTCCTTGCAGATATTTAGAAAAGGAATGAAGCGGGCACGTATCTTTTCTATTTCTTGCGCATATTCTTCGTCAGTGTATTCCAGTTTCCGGAAAGTACGTCCCGGGTCTACGTAATTTCCCGGATTGATGCGTACCTTTTCTGCATATTGTGCCGCTACATCGGCTACTTTGGGGTTAAAATGTACATCGGCCACCAATGGAGTATCATATCCTTGAGAGCGTAATCCGATATTGATATTCTTCAAGTTTTCGGCTTCACGGACACCTTGTGTGGTGAGGCGAACGTATTCACCGCCGGCATCTATAATGCGTTTGGCTTGTTCCACACAGGCTTCGGTATCCATAGTGACGGTATTTGTCATGCTCTGAATACGGATGGGGTTGTTGCCACCCAAGGGAGTGGCTCCGATATTCACTTCGGAAGATTCGCGGCGGGAGTAATTGAATAAATCCATAGTTAGTGATTAGTGGTGAGTGGTTAGTGATTAGTGGGCTGCGCTGAAATATTAACCACTTACCACTAATCACTAACCACTAGTTAATTTGTTTTATATTCAAACTTGACTTCTTTCAGTTCTTCGTTGGCTTTCACGATTTTCTTTTTCAAGCCGGTCTTGTAGTCTGCAAACTTGGTGGCTAGTTCTGTATCACTCAATGCTAGCATTTGTACGGCCAGAATAGCTGCATTCATGGCTCCATTGATTGCTACGGTAGCTACAGGAATTCCGGGAGGCATTTGGATGATAGAATAAAGTGCGTCTACGCCATCAAGAACAGAACCTTTAACGGGGACACCGATAACAGGCAATGTGGTATTTGCAGCAATGACACCGGGAAGTGCGGCAGCCATGCCGGCAGCGGCAATGATGACTTTAATTCCACGGCCTGCAGCATTTTTCGCAAATTCCTCCACAGCTTCGGGAGTGCGGTGTGCCGAAAGGGCGTTCATTTCGAAAGGTACGTGCATCTCGTCCAGTAATTTGGCAGCTTTTTCCATTACGGGAAGATCGGAAGTGCTACCCATGATAATGCTTACGATAGGTTTCATTGTTTTTTGTTATTGTTTGGTTTATATATTTACTTCAAGCACGGGTTATACGGATGAACGCGGATAGAAAAATCCGTGAGGTCCGCGTAATCCGCGCTTGAACAATTCCTAATGGGAATCTATATTATTCGTTGACTAATGCTTTATATCCTTCAGCATCCAGCAAATCGTTAACGTCATTAGAGTCATTGGGCTTGATCTTAATCAGCCACCCTTTACCATACGGGTCTTGGTTTACTAATTCGGGATTGTCGGCCAATGCTTCATTCTGTTCCAAAACTTCTCCTGAAACGGGAAGGAACAAGTCCGAAATCGTTTTTACTACTTCAATAGTACCGAAAACTTCATCTTTTTCTAAAGTTTCTCCTTCAGTTGTGATATCTACGAATACGATGTCACCCAGTTGCTCTTGTGCATAATCAGTGATGCCTACATAAGCTATATCACCTTCTACTCGTATCCATTCGTGTTCTTTGGTATACTTTACATTGCTTGGAAATTCCATAATGCTTTCAATTTATAAGGTTAATACTAATTTTTTTCAAATAAACAAAATTCCAATGACACCACAAAACAATCCGACAATAAATCCGGCTAAAACTTCTAATAAGGTATGCTGTTTTACAATGATACGGGCTGTGCCAAGCATCCCGGATAGCAAAATGAAAAAACAGAGCCACCATACAGGATTGAAATTGAATATAAAGCTGTAGGATAATAATCCGCCTACCATCATGCCGCTGCTTGCCACGTGTGTGCTGATTTTCCACTTGAAATTGATCAGCGTGCAAAGGATCATGCAGATGAGGGCGGCTACGATAATACCTGACATATAGCGGGGCAGGTGTATCTTATACATGGTGATGAGACAAGTGACATAGCTGATGATAGTCAACGCATATGGTACGAAACGTTTTTCGCGGTGTCCCAATTCATGAATACCCCAACCGTTTATTTTTTGGAACAGGTAGATGGCGAGCATCGGCATCAGAATGGTGAAACAGTAGACTATGCCCAATACTATCAGTTTGTACTGGATGGGCATGATACGAAGATAAGTGAAGAAAAAAAGCAGGAAAAATGCCACAAAAGGAATCATAAAAGGCGTGAATATGCCTGATATGATACGTGAACTGACTTCAAGCGGACTGTTTTTCTTGCCTACTGCTATTGTTTCGGTTGTTTCGTTAGCTTCCATATAATTTATATTACCTTCTTAATCGTGCGACGGGTATGTTAAGCTGTTGGCGGTATTTGGCTACAGTACGGCGGGCTATGGGGTAGCCTTTCGTTTTTAGTGTTTCGGCCAGTTCATCATCAGTGTACGGTTTTTCCTTGTCTTCGGTGTCTACACATTCTTTCAGAATACGCTTGATTTCGCGGACAGAGAGTTCTTCACCGTCTTCGGTAGTGTAACCGTCGCTGAAAAAGAATTTCAACGAATAGATACCATAGTTTGTTTGTACATATTTGCTGTTGCTTACCCGTGATATGGTGGAAATATCCAATCCCGAGCGTTCGGCTACATCTTTTAGGATCATGGGCTTTAGCAGGGATTCGTCTCCTTCCAAAAAGAAGGGGCGCTGAATATCTATAATGGCTTGCATGGTGGTGAGCAACGTATGTTGTCGCTGTTTTACGGCGTTGATAAAACCTTGTGCGGCATCTACTTTTTGTTTTAGGAACATCAGTGCGTCCTTTGAGGCTTTGCTCTGATTATCTTTGTTGCGGGTGTGTTCATCCAGTAGTTCGGTGAACTGGCGGCTCAGACGCAACTCAGGAACATTACGATTGTTTAAACTTAGAGTAATGGTGTCATCCTCATACGTTTCTACAATGAAGTCGGGAATGATCTGCTGCATATTTTTACCCATTGCTTCACCCAGTGAACTGCCCGGACGAGGATTCAGTTTGGTGAGATCGCTCACCGCCTCATTATATTGTTCTTCGGTTATACCTAGTTTTTGGATAATCCTTTCTTTGTTTTTGCGGGTAAACTCATCACAGCATTTACCGATGATGTCCAGTTCTATTTGTTTTAACGGTGAATCGGCTTTTCTTTGTATTTGTAGCAGAAGACATTCTTGTAAACTGCGGGCACCGATACCTGCCGGATCAAAGTCTTGGATTATTTCCAAGATTTTATTTAATTCCTCCTCAGTGGTATAGATGCCTCGATAGATGGCAAGTTCATCCATGATAGACTCCATATTTTTGCGTAACAGGCCGTCATCGTCCAATGAACCGATCAAGTATTCTGCTATATCTCGTTGTTCTGGGGTAAGTTCCTGCATCTGCAACTGGTCTTTCAATATTTCATAAAAAGATACGGCATCCGAGAAAGGGATTTCTTCGGCTACTCCTTCTTTGGAGCGATTATGTTCCTGTAGTTTATAATCGGGAATATCATCTTCGTTGCTGTAATCGCCTAATGAAAAATCTTCGTTCGAGTCTGTATTTCCGTCTTCGTTCTCAACGTATTCTGTGTTGTCATCTTCATTTTCGGGCATTTCTTTCCCTTCCTCCAGGGCCGGATTATCCAGTATTTCGGAATGGATACGTTCTTCCAGCTCCACAGTGGGCAGTTCCAGCAATTTCACTACCAGTATCTGTTGTGGAGATAAGGTTTGTATTTGTTGCTGGGCTTGTGTTTGTACTTGACGTGAGCCTTGTGCCATAATATTTTTATTTCCTTGTTTATTGCGACAAAAATAGGAAATTGTATTGTAATAATCTTCCTTTTTGGGGGGATTATTTTAAGGGGATGGCTATCTTTACCTGTCATCTATATAAAAAACATAAGATTATGTTTGCAAAAGAAACTTATACAACCCGTCGTAACAGTTTGAAAAAACGTGGGGATAGGTTTCTTGCTATTTTAGATAACGAGGAGAGTGGCGACTATGCGGATAATACTTATCATTTCCGCCAAGGTTCTACTTCTCTTTATTTTTGGGACTTGCCCTATGCCGGATTGGCGATATGGATATCATATTGTATGGATGGGATCCAGCCTGCCTTGTGTGAGAAAGCGTAGAGGGTGGGAGTGACAGAAACTGGTTCTGCCGCGGATTTGAAGAAGTGTTTGGAAAAAGCAGTTGCTAAAAGACAGGTGATTCATTAGAAAAGTACTTAGGTCAGCCGTAAATTATTAAGGCTGGCCGGATCTTTGGAACCGGAATTTGAACTTACTATAGAACCGGGTATCTATATTAATAGATTGTTGGAAAGCGGAGAAATGCTTTAAGGATTTTATCGATTATGATAAGTTGGAGAGTTATCGTGAGTTTACAGAGTTGCGTAATGAGGAAGATTATTTGATAACGGAGGACGGGGCACGTTTTTGGGGTACGAAGGTCCTTTTACTACAGAACGATGATATATAATTATCCACCTATGGTTGCTTTTAAACCGTAATCAGTCAAGATTTGTATGCACTGCTGTTGTACTTCCTCGGATGGCGTTTGCATTTTATATCCTTTAGGGTTATAGATACTGCCTAGCTTTGCATGCTTTCCCTTTCCTATATCATGGTAAGGTAATAGGTTAATTATCTCAGGATGCCGTGGAAGACTGGCCAAAAATTCGGCAGACAGCTTTATGTTCTTTTCATCTGCATTCACTCCTTCAATCAATGGAATACGGATATAATAAGGGAAGTCAGCTTCTGCTACTCTGCGGATGTTCTCCAAAATTAATTCATTGGGAACATCACAGAATGTCTGGTGTACGGTACTGTCCATTGATTTTAAGTCGATAAGCAATAGTTCACAATTCCGCATCACTTCATCCACTGTTTCTTTGCGGGCAAGCAGGGTGGTATCTACCGCCCGATGAATTCCCTGTTGTCCGCAACGTTTCAGTATATCAATCAAGAATTCGGGATGAAGCAACGGTTCTCCACCACAAAAAGTAACTCCACCGCCCGATTGATCCATAAATGGAATTTCCTTTTCTATTTCATGCATCAGGTATTCGGCGGTATATTCCGTTCCTGATATCTCGATAGCCATTGCCGGACATTCTTCGGCACAGCGTCCGCATAACACGCATTTTTGTTTGTCGGTGATAATACCCTCGGGAGCCAGTGTCAGTGCCCCGTTGGGACATGCTTTCAGACAAGTTCCACAGCCGAGGCATTTCTTGGCTGTGTATAGTTTGTCTTTTCCGTTACGAATGCCTTCGGGATTATGGCACCATATGCACGAGAGCGGGCATCCTTTCATGAAAAGTGTGATGCGGATGCCCGGTCCGTCATTGATGGCATAGCGTTTGATGTCGAAAATCAGACTCATCTTGTCAGAAGGTTTCTTGTGCCGTGCGGGCTATTACGTCATATTGTAAATCTGTATTCATGTCATTGAAGTAATCACTGTATCCAGCTACGCGTACCAATAGGTCCCGGTATTCTTCCGGATGTTTTTGGGCGGCATGCAGGGTAGCGGTATCTACTATGTTGAACTGAATGTGATGTCCTCCTAAAGCAAAATAGCTGCGGATGAGGCTTGCCAGTTTGGCTATGTCTTCATCGTGTTTAAGAAGTGAAGGCAGGAAGCGCTGATTCAATAGAGTGCCTCCGCTTTTCACCTGGTCCAGTTTTCCTAATGATTTTATAACGGCGGATGGCCCGTGGGTATCTGCTCCGTGTGAGGGTGAGGTACCGTCACTGATGGCACGTCCGGCCAGACGGCCGTTGGGGGTGGCATTCATCATTTTGCCGAAGTAAACGTGACAGGTGGTAGACAACATGTTCAGATGGAAACATTCGCCTTTGGTGTTCGGCTTTCCCTCGATGGCATCGTAAAGGTCATTAAAAATCTGGATGGCGATGCGGTCTGCATATTCGTCATCGTTACCGAAGAAAGGGGTACGGTTCAGTATGAACTGTCTCATGGCTTCCTGTCCTTCGAAGTTGGTATCGGTAGCATGGATGATTTGCTCCATATTGAATTTACGTTCTTCGAATACATGTTTTTTCAGAACGGAGAGGCTGTCGGTAATAGTACCCAAACCGGTGCATTGAATATAGCTTGTGTTATAACGCGGTCCGCAGTTATAATAATCTTTTCCTTTGGCGATACAGTCATCAATGAACAAAGACAGGAAAGTGGCGGGAGCGTATTTGGCGAACATACGGTCAATGTAGTTGCTGACGCGTACTTTCATATCTACAAAATAATGGATTTGTTTAAGAAATGCGTCATAAAGTTCTTCATAACTCCGGAAGGTGCAGGGATCTCCTGTTACCAAGCCTACTTTCTTGCCTGATACAGGATCTGTTCCGTTGTGCAAGGTGACTTCCAATATCTTGGGTACGTTAAGGTAACCGGTCAGTATGTAAGCTTCTTTTCCGAAAGCGCCTACTTCTATGCATCCGCTACATCCGCCTTCACGAGCGTCCTCCGGTGTTTTTCCCTGTCGCATCAGTTCCATGACGTATGTGTCGGGATTGAATACAGATGGGTAGCCATAGCCCTTACGGATTACTTTGCAGCCTTCGCGCAGGAAACGCTCCGGGGTGCATACACTGATGTGCAGGGCGCTTCCGGGTTGTAACAGGTGAAGATCATCTACTGTTTCGAGCATGATATAGGATACTTCGCTGACTCCGTTGCTACCATCACGTTTGATGCCACCGATATTCAGATTGGTAAAGTCATTGTAGGTACCGCTTTCTTTGGCGGTGATGCCAACTTTGGGTGGGGCTGTCTGATTATTTACTTTGATAAAGAAACATGACATCAGTTCTTTGGCCTCTGCACGGGTCAGTATTCCTTCTTCCAGGTCTTTTTCATAGAAAGGAGCGAGGTGCTGGTCAAAATGTCCTGGATTCATGGCGTCCCATCCGTTCAGCTCTGTAATGGTGCCGAGATGGACAAACCAGTACATTTGTATGGCCTCCCAATAAGTACGGGGGGCATGTGCAGGAACCCATCGGCAGATTTCCGCTATTTTTTTCAGTTCCTCTTTGCGTTTCGGATCGGTTTCTTGTCCAGCCATCTTTTCGGCCAGTTCGGCATGGCGTTCGGCAAAAATGATAGCGGCATCACAGGAGATGGACATGGCGGTCAGTTCTTCTTGTTTGTCGGTTGCTTCTGGATCATTCATAAAATCCAGATTTTTCAACTCATGTGCAATACGTTCTTTCAAATCCAGCATGCCATGTTGATAAACCTTTCCGTCCAGAGAAGTATGGCCGGGGGCTCGTTGTTCCATGAATTCAGTGAACATTCCTACTTCGTAAGCTTCTTTCCATTCTTTGGGAACGTGATTGAAGATGCGTTCGCGTTGGGTGCGCCCTTTCCAATAAGGAATTACCTCGCGCTCATAGGTGTCTATATCTTCCTGGCTGATGGTGTAACGCTGCAATTCGCGGGTGTTCAATACATGAAGGTCTTCCACGCTGTGACAGGTCAGTTCAGGGAAAGTCGATACGGCTTTGGGGCGTGGTCCACGTTCACCTACAATCAGTTCGTCTTCACCTATGTATATAGTTTTCCGTTTACAGATTTCAAGGAAGTTCAGTGCTCTTAGAATAGGAATTGGATACTTTCCTTCGTTTTCTTTGTAAAATTCGGTTTCTATCAGAGCACGTTCTATGGACAAAGAAGGTTGTGTATCAAAAGATTCTTGACGTAGGCGTCGGATACGGTCTGTCATACCGTTGATTGTTGTTTTCATAAGAGTTATAATAAGGTCTACTGGTTCATAAATAGAAATTTCCATAAGGGCGGATTAATGGATCCGACCAATTGATGTGCAAGAGAATAAGATATCAAATAGAAAGAAACGTATGCCAAAAGTAAGATACGCTGTCATTTAATCCATCTTTATGGTGGTGTAATGTACAGTCTGCTGGCTTTTGGCATACCCTCCTGAAGAAGAAATGTTCTTAGTAGTAGAACATCAGGCAGTTGAACAGTTTTCTATAGCCTTTGGAGTGCATTCACTTATACTTGTTTAATAATGGCCGAAATTACAGTTTGTTTTGCACATAAACAAAACTTATATACTGTTTAATAACAGGTTAATACCGGAAACTGCTTCCTCCTAAAAACTCTCTCAGTAAAGAAGTGGGAGGCAATTCTTTATCTTGTACCGAAGCGAAATATTCCAAGAATTTGCGTAAACGGTATGCTTCTGAATATTCCGGTTTGTTATTGGGAACATTCCTTAGAATAGGAATGGCATAATCCTTCATAATGGCCAGTTCAAACAACAGGGCAGAATTGAACATGGCATCTGCATTTTCCTGATATGGGAAGATCCATTTTTCTTCTCCGGCGCGTACGCTGGGCCATCTTCTGATTGTTTCCTCTGCGGAATAGCCACGGTATTTGTAATCGCGGATAATACGGCGCAACAAACGGTTGTCGGTAGTCGGAATATAATTATGATTGTCCAGCAGAATAGTGGTTAATGCCGATACATATATTTTATATTTATTCTCGGCGGGAATATGAGGGGTTAATTCGGGGTTAAGTGCATGAATCCCTTCGAGAATCAATATCATGTTATCGTCAATCTTAAGTTTGTCACCTTTAAATTCCCTTCTTCCTGTGGTGAAGTTGAAACGTGGTAACTCTACTTCCTTTCCATGAAGCAGATCTTGTAATTGCTTGTTGAAGAACTCCAAATCCAATGCATACAATGATTCGTAATCATAATCACCTTTTTCATCTTTTGGTGTCTTTTCTCGGTCAACAAAGTAATTGTCCAGGGAGATGGGGTAAGGTTTCAGCCCGTTTGCCATCAACTGGATACTGAGTCGTTTGCTGAAAGTCGTTTTACCAGAAGAGGATGGACCGGAGATAAGAACCAGTTTTACTCTTTGACCGTTTTTTCCTCTGTGGTATATCTCATCAGCAATATTGGAAATTTTTTTTTCCTGCAAGGCTTCAGACACATTAATCAGATCGGTGGCATAACCTTCATTACAGGCCACATTGAAATCTCCTACAGTACCCACACCTAAAATCTGATTCCAGCGTCGGTGCTCTTTGAATACTTCCAGCATTTTTTCTTGTTTTACTACTTCCTCCAATATTTCCGGATTCTGACGGTTGGGGACTCGCAGCAACAAGCCGTCATAGTATTTAACAATGTCGAATTTGCGGATATATCCGGTGCTGGGCAACAGACTGCCATAGTAGTAGTCAATGGTATCTTCTAAAGTATAATAATAGGAGTAAAGTTCCCCTGAAGTTTCAAGCAGTCTAACTTTGTCCATCATTCCTTTCCGGCGGAATAGTTCTACTACTTCAGTTGTGTGACATTCAAAACGGTGGAAAGGGATGTTGGCTTCCACAATCTCTTTCATTCGCTGCTTAATACGGGAAACATCATCCAGCCCGGTTTCGCGTCCTATCTGCAAGGCGCAATAATATCCTTTGGATACGGGATGTTCAAGCATGATTTTTCCATCAGGGTATAAGTCCTCCACCGCTTTGCACAAGATGAAGCAGAGAGAACGGACATAGGTACGCATTCCTGAAGGATTCAGTATGTTCAGGAACTCTACATCCTTATTATTATAGGCCCGGTAATTGAGTCCTTCTACTTTGTTATTGACTTTGGCACTGACCGGCCCGTATGGGATATCTAGATTAAAACCATTATAAATATCCAAAAGTGAGCTTCCGATTGGGAAGTTCTTTGAAATATTGTTATTTTTGCAACAGATTTGTAACATAATCGTAATAATTATTACTAACGTAGTGAAACGGCTTGAAATTTACTGAATAAAAGGGAGATTAGCCAATTCCTACCAAATTAATTAAAGATGGAGTATTCTTTTTATGATTTCTTAAAGCTGCTAGGTTCACTGGCGCTATTCCTTTATGGAATGAAAATCATGAGTGAGGGGCTGCAAAAGTTTGCTGGTGACAGACTGCGTAAAATCCTCACAGCGATGACCACCAACCGGGTAACCGGAGTGCTAACCGGTGTTCTTATCACTGCGTTAATTCAATCCTCTTCTGCTACTACTGTTATGGTAGTAAGTTTCGTTAATGCCGGACTCCTTACACTTTCACAATCAATTGGAGTCATTATGGGGGCAAATATCGGTACCACTGTCACTGCATGGATTATATCTGCGTTAGGGTTTAAAGTAGATATTGCTGCTATGGCACTTCCGTTATTGGCTGTTGGCGTACCCTTATTATTTTCAGGAAAGAGTAACCGTAAATCCATTGGAGAATTTATATTCGGTTTCTCTTTTTTGTTTATGGGCCTCTCTCTCTTGAAGACGAATGCTCCTGACTTAAGTAGAAACCCCGAAATGTTGTCTTTTGTTCAGAACTATACTGATATGGGATTTGGCTCTGTTATCTTATTTGTTGTCATCGGTACAGTTCTTACCATGATTGTACAGGCATCGGCTGCAACGATGGCTATTACTTTGATTATGTGTGCCAATGGTTGGATTAGTTTTGAGCTGGGGGCTGCGTTGGTACTTGGCGAGAATATTGGTACCACTATAACCGCTAACCTTGCCGCACTGACTGCCAATACGCAGGCCAGGAGGGCTGCGCTGGCTCATTTGGTGTTCAATGTTTTTGGGGTTATTTGGGTGTTATGCCTTTTCAAGCCTGTAACTATGGGGGTTTCATGGTTTGTAGAAGATATAATGAGAACAGCAGATCCGGCTGTTGCCGTATCTTTTAAACTGTCTGCTTTTCATACTACTTTTAATATATGCAATGTGTTGATTCTTATTTGGTTTGTCAAGTTGATAGAGAAAACTGTCTGTAAAATCATTCCTCAGAGAGAGCAGGATGAGGAATATCGTTTGCGCTTTATTACAGGTGGTATGCTTTCTACGGCAGAGCTTTCTATATTGCAGGCACGCAAGGAAATCAATCTCTTTGCAGAGCGTACTCATCGTATGTTTGGCATGGTGCGGGATCTGCTTCACACCACTAATGACAATGACTTTAACAAATTGTTCAGTCGTATTGAGAAATATGAGAATATAAGCGATAACATGGAGGTGGAGATCGCTAATTATCTGAATCAGGTATCCGACGGGCGTTTGAGTTCTGAAAGTAAGTTGCAAATTCGTGCTATGCTTCGTGAAGTGACTGAAATAGAAAGTATCGGGGACAGCTGTTATAATTTGGCACGTACTATCAATCGTAAACATCGCAGTGATATGGATTTTACTCCGAAACAGTATGATCATATTCATCAGATGTTCCAGTTGACTGATGATGCTTTGTCTCAGATGATTTCGTTGGTGGAAGATGAGCATCATGTGGTAGATGTGAATAAATCGTTTAATATAGAGAATGAAATAAATAACTATCGTAATCAGCTAAAGAACCAAAATGTGCTGGATGTGAATAATAAGGAGTATGATTATCAGATGGGGGTGCACTATATGGATATTATTGGAGAATGTGAAAAACTGGGCGATTATGTAGTAAATGTGGTGGAAGCCAGTAGCAATGTGAAGGAAAAGAAATCCTGACCTGAAAGGGCTATGGTGAACAGAATAGGTGCAGAGGTGCAAGGTTTAACCTATGATGGGTTAAATACTTTGTGTCTCTGTGTTTTTTAATAAAGTGTAAGAAAGAAGAGAGTCTAAATAAAAGAGAATCTACATGTCAATATTTGTTTTTTTGAAACTGATAGGCTCACTGGTACTTCTGATATATGGTATGAAAACCGTGAGTAAGGCTTTGCAAAAACTGACAGGTGGGCATTTGCGCCATATTTTGGGTGCTATGACCACGAATCGCTTCACCGGATTGTTGACAGGTGCATTGTACAGCCTTCCACTGCAACAAATAGTATCTTTGGAAGAAGACGGATATCATTTGGTTGATCCTAACAAATCATTTAATATAGAGAATGAGAGAAACAATTACCGCAACCAGTTGAAGGATCAGAATGTATTGGATGTGAATAATAAGGAATATAATTATCAGACGGGGGATTATTATATGGATATTATCAGCGAATGCGAAGAATTAGGCGATTATGTAGTAAATGTTGTTGAGGCACGTACAGATATAAAGGAAAAGAAAATTTGATTTGTAGAAGGACAAGTTAAAAGAAAAGCGTGAGACACGAATGTTCCACGCTTTTTTGTAAATCGTATTAAAATGAGGTTATTTTTCGATTCCAACCAGTTCTACTTCGAAAATCAAAGTAGAGAAAGGTTTAATCTGACCGGCTTCACGTGCACCATAAGCCAAGTCTTGAGGGATGTAAAGTTCCCATTTAGAACCTACTGGCATCATTGTCAGTGCTTCAGTCCATCCTTTGATTACTTGATTAGCACGGAAAGTAGTCGGTTCTTTACGATCATATGAACTGTCGAACTGAGTTCCGTCAATCAAAGTACCTTTATAGTTTACTTTTACTTTAGAAGAATCGGTAGGAACAGCGCCGTTACCTTCTTTAATTATCTTATATTGCAATCCGCTTGATGTAGTTTTAACACCCTCTTTCTTTGCATTTTCAGCTAGGAATTTTTCACCGGCAGCCTTATTTTCAGCGAACTGGGCTTCAGTAGCTTTTGTTTTGATTGCTTCTGCTTTAGACTGAACGTAGGCGTTGGCTTCTTCCATAGTAACATTCATGCCTTTTTTTTGCAAAGCAGCCATGAAACCTGCCAGGAAGTTTTCTTTACTTAAACTTTGAGTAGAGTCATTTCCGAAAATACGTTGGCTCATCATATCGAACATACGTCCACCAACTTGTTGACCAATCTGAAGACCTGCCATATAAGCAACGTCTTTAGGACTTGTCTTGCTGGTACCTTCTTTAACACCTCTGATGAAGTCGGCCATATAGGCTGTGTCAACGCCCAGTTGTTGGCTCATATACATATCCAGACCTTGCGTGTTGGTGATACCCATCATGTAAGAAAGTGAGTCTACGTCATTCTTCATGTTTGCTTTCGGTGCTTGGGCTGTACAAGAAGCCAAGCTGGCTGCAGCAGCGATTGCTACAAAAAAACTAATTTTTTTCATTTGCCTTAAATGCTTTAATAATTATAATACTTCGATTAATTCTACTTCAAAAATCAATGTGCTGTGAGGAGGAATCATTTCTCCTGCCTGTTGTGCTCCATAGGCTAATTCTGAAGGAATGAAAAGTTTCCATTTAGCACCTTCAGTCATCAGTTGGAGTGCTTCCACCCATCCTTTGATTACTTGGTTCACACCAAAGATAGCCGGTTCGCCGCGTTTGATAGAACTGTCAAACAAAGTCCCATCAATCAAGGTACCTTCATAATGGCATTTTACACGGTCGGTTGCACTCGGTTTTTTTCCGTTACCTTCTGTGATAACTTCGTACTGTAAGCCGCTGGGAAGTGTCACGACCCCCGGTCTTTTTGCGTTTTCCTCCAAAAATGATTTTCCCTTTTCAATATTCTCTGCATTCAATTTGGTTTCCAGCTCTTCAAAGTACTTGTTTACGATTTCACGTGCTTCGTTGTGGCTGATAGCCGTTTCTTTTCTATCTAATACGTCTTTGATTGCTTGAGCAAAGTCTTCAACATTAATACTTTGAGCACCCATGCTCAATAAATTCTGGCCAATACCAAGGCCGATGGCGTAACTGAATTTATCCATAACTATTTATTTTATAAGATGTTTTATACAAAACGCACAAAGGTAGGTGTTTTATTTGAATGAATCTGTTTTTAACAATTTAATTTTTCTTATTTTTGTGTGTTTAGTTAAAAGAGGAGGACTAGAAATGAAGAATTTAGTAGTTTTAACAGGTGCTGGAATGAGTGCAGAAAGCGGTATCAGTACATTTCGTGATGCAGGTGGTTTATGGGATCAGTATCCGGTGGAACAAGTGGCTACTCCGGAAGGGTATGCGGCAAACCCTAAATTGGTGATTGATTTTTATAATGAGCGTCGTAAACAGTTGCTTGCTGTAAAGCCTAACCGGGGGCATGAACTGGTTTCTGAGATGGAAAAGTTCTTTAATGTGACTGTTATCACTCAAAATATTGATAATTTGCATGAGCGTGCCGGAAGTTCGCATATTATTCATTTACATGGCGAACTGACCAAGGTGACATCTAGTTGGCAACCTAATAATCCAGCTTATATTAAAGAATTAAAGCCGGAAGAATATGAGATACATTTGGGAGACTTGGCCGGAGACGGTTCCCAGTTTCGTCCGTTTATTGTATGGTTTGGTGAATCTGTTCCTATGATTGAAACTGCAATTGAATATGCTGAAACAGCTGATATCTTTTTAATTATAGGAACTTCGCTTAATGTATATCCTGCTGCCGGTTTGTTGAATTATGTGCCTGCCCGCACTCCTGTTTATTTAATAGATCCTAAGCAGGTGCCCATTGCATCGGGACGTAAAGTGCATGTAATTCAGAAAGGTGCGTCCGAAGGAATGGAAGAGCTTAAAAAAATATTAGTGGGATAGTTTGCAAGTAAACAATTTCCTTGTATATTTGTTATGTATTTAAAGAATATTTAAAACATAAAACAGAGACAATTATGAAAAAGTACGTTTGCACAGTATGTGGTTGGGTTTATGACCCGGCAGAAGGAGATCCTGAAGGTGGAATCGCTCCGGGAACAGCATTTGAAGATATTCCAGATGATTGGGTTTGCCCTCTTTGCGGAGTAGGTAAAGATGATTTCGAAGTTCAAGAAGATTGATCCTACCTTATAACCGGATATCATATAAAGCGGAGGAATTTCTTTTGTATGATATATCAGATAGCGCGACTAATTATTATTTAGTTGCGCTTTTTTATTTTACATTATTATTAATGGCTTGCCTTAAAAAAAAGAGCGTAACCTATAACAGGTTGCGCTCTTTATGGTATAAAAAAGAATGTTCTTATTTCTTTTCTTGCTTTTCAGGACGAGGCAGTAATACTTTGTGAGAGAGCTTGAATTTACCTGTCTTGGGATCAATATCAAGTAACTTCACTTCTATTTCATCCCCTTCTTTTAAACCGGCCTCTTCTATTGTTTCAAGACGTTTCCAGTCAATTTCAGAGATGTGTAACAATCCGTCTTTACCAGGCAAGAATTCTACGAACACGCCATATGGCATTACTGAACGGACTTTACCTACATAGACTTCACCGACTTCGGGAACGGCAACGATACCCTTGATAATGCGCATAGCATCGTCAATACATTTCTTGTTTGTTCCCGCAATCTCAATGCGACCTACTCCATCAGTTTCTTCAATCGTGATGGTTGCTCCGGTTTCTTCCTGCATACCTTGGATAATCTTTCCGCCCGGACCGATGATAGCCCCAATGAACTCTTTAGGAATAGTCATCGTTTCAATACGAGGAGCATGCGGTTTCAAATCTTTACGAGGTTCGGCTATACATTCGGTTAACTTGTTAAGAATATGTTCGCGACCTTCTTTTGCTTGCAGTAACGCTTTTTCCAAGATTTCGAATGATAGACCATCTACCTTGATGTCCATCTGTGTAGCAGTGATACCATCACGAGTACCTGTAACCTTGAAGTCCATATCACCCAAGTGATCCTCATCTCCAAGAATATCAGACAATACGGCATATTTTTCTTCACCTGCATTCTTAATCAAGCCCATGGCAATACCTGAAACTGGTTTTTTCATGGCAACACCGGCATCCATTAATGCAAGCGTTCCTGCACAGACAGTAGCCATTGAAGAAGAACCATTTGATTCCATGATATCAGATACTACACGTACTGTGTATGGGTAGCCTGCAGGAATTTGTCCTTTCAAAGCACGCCATGCCAAGTGCCCGTGACCGATTTCACGACGACCTACACCACGTTGTGCTTTTGCTTCACCGGTAGAATAAGGGGGGAAGTTGTAGTGTAACAAGAATCGTTCTCTGTGTTGATCCAGAACATCGTCTACGATTTTCTCATCTAGCTTGGTGCCTAATGTGACAGAAGTTAAAGACTGAGTTTCACCACGGGTGAAAATGGCAGAACCGTGAGGGCCGGGCAGATAACCTACTTCGCACCAGATAGGGCGAATTTCAGTTGTCTTACGTCCGTCCAGACGCTTGCCTTCATCAAGAATACAACGACGCATGGCTTCCTTTTCCACATCGTGGTAGTAACGGTCGATTAATGCACCTTTTTCTTCCAGTTCTTCTTCTGTATATTGAGTTTTGAATTCATCGCGGATGGCATCAAAAGCATCTTGACGTTCATGCTTGTTTCTGTTTCCTGAAGCAGCGATGGCGTATGCTTTATCATAACAAGCTTCGCGTACGGCTTTGCGTAAATCTTCATCGTTTTCTTCGTGGCAGTATTCACGTTTTACTGTAGAACCGACTTCTTCCATCAGTTCCATCTGCGCTTTACAATGAACTTTGATTGCTTCGTGAGCAGCCTTCATGGCAGCCAGCAAGTCTTGTTCGCTGACTTCCTGCATTTCGCCTTCTACCATCATGATGTTGTCATATGTGGCTGCAACCATCAGATCCATATCAGCTTTCTCAAGTTGTTCGAAAGTGGGGTTGATAACGAACTGGCCATCGATACGTGCTACGCGTACTTCAGAAATCGGTCCGCCGAAAGGAATGTCGGAAACGGCTAATGCTGCTGAAGCGGCCAATCCTGCCAATGCATCAGGCATATCTATTCCATCAGCTGAGAAAAGAACAATGTTTACGTAAACCTCTGCATGGAAATTATCGGGGAATAAAGGACGCAATGCGCGGTCTACCAGTCGGCAAGTCAGGATTTCATAATCTGAAGCTTTGCCTTCTCTTTTGGTAAAGCCACCGGGAAAACGTCCGAATGCTGAATATTTTTCTTTGTACTCTACCTGAAGGGGCATAAAATCTGTACCGGGAACTGCATCTTTTGCTGCACAAACAGTAGCTAGCAACATGGTGTTACCCATGCGGAGCATTACAGAACCGTCTGCCTGTTTTGCCAGCTTTCCCGTTTCGAGTGTGATGGTTCTACCATCAGGAAGCTCGATCGTCTTAACAATTGGATTGATCATAAAAAATGTTTTAATATATTTTTCGTCTAAAATTCGTGCAAAGATAGGCATTTATTCTTCTAATTTGGTGAGAATGAGATAAAAAGTTACTATGATTACTGTTTTTTTTCATTTTAATGTGTAAGAAGGTGGATAAATGCTTTGACAAACCACGAAAAGACGTATCTTTGCATCCAAAATTATTAAGAGAACACACATTTATATTAATTTTAGCGATGAAAAAGAATGTATATTTTTTGCTCGCACTTCTGTTGATAGGGTTGAGCGCCTGCGATAATGCACCGAAGTTCAAAGTTCAAGGTGAAATTAATGGTGCTGAAGATAAGATGCTTTATTTGGAAGCGTCGGGATTGGATGGCATAGTAGCGCTTGATTCGGCAAAATTGGGCAGTAGCGGAAGTTTTAGTTTTGCACAGAAGCGCCCGGAATCTCCTGAATTCTATCGTTTGCGTTTAGATAATAAAGTGATAAACTTTGCTGTAGACTCTACGGAAACAGTATCAGTTAAGGCTGAGATAAATGATTTTGCGACTGCCTATCGTATTGAAGGTTCGGAAAACAATTTGAAAATAAAGGAATTGGTGTTGCTGCAAGCTGATTTGCAGAAGAATGTGGACAAACTCGGTCAGAACCGTAATATCCCTGCGGGCATCGCACAAGACAGCCTTTTGGCTATGGTAAACAATTACAAGAATAAAGTGAAACGAGAATATATTTTTGCGGCTCCAAATATGCCATATGCTTATTTCGCTTTATTCCAGTCGTTGAATGGGTATATGATTTTTGATCCTTTGACAAATAAGGAGGATGTGAAGTGTTTCGCTGCGGTGGCTACGAGTCTGAATAATGCTTATCCACATGCCGACCGTTCACGCAACTTGTACAATATGGTTATAAAAGGAATGAAGAATACCCGTACTCCCCGTCAGCAGACCATGGAAATTCCTGAAGATAAAATCAAGGAAGCCAGCATTATTGATATTCAGCTGAAAGACTTGAAAGGCAATACACGCAGTCTGACCGATTTGAAGGGTAAAGTGGTGCTGATCGATTTTACTGTATATAACAATGCAATGTCTGCTGCACATAATTTGGCGTTACGTGAACTTTATAATAAGTATGCTTCTCAAGGGTTCGAGATTTACCAGATTTCACTGGATGGTGATGAACACTTTTGGAAAACATCTGCAGATAATCTGCCTTGGGTCTGTGTACGTGACGCTAATGGCGCTTATTCTTCATACATTTCATTATATAATGTAACTAATCTGCCTTCGGTATTTTTGGTAAATCGTAATAATGAATTAAGTGCCCGTGGTGAGAATATTAAAGATTTGGATGAAGCCATTAAAAAACTCTTGTAAAAAGCTAATTATGAGTTGAATTTGTTTAAACATGTTACATAGCATCCTTATAAACTTGACTCGTATTAGATAAAAGTCTATCTTTGCAAGACTTGAAATACCAAAGAGGGTTCCGACATTTCCATGTCGGAATTCTTTTTGTTTTTATAGGCATAACTGGAACAATGAATAATTATATAATTTAAAAGGAGGAAAACATTATGGCTTATATGTCAGAAGAAGGTTACAAGCAACTGATTGAGGAACTGAAATATCTGGAATCAGTAGAACGTCCTAAAATTGTGTCGGCTATTGCCGAAGCGCGTGATAAGGGAGACTTGTCAGAAAATGCCGAATATGATGCTGCCAAAGAGGCGCAAGGTCTATTGGAGATGAAGATCAGCCAGCTGAAATCAACTATTGGTGATGCTAAAATTATTGATACTTCAAAAATGAATGCAGATACAGTGCAAATTTTGACGAAAGTAGAATTGAAGAATGCCAAGACCGGAATGAAGATGGTTTATACTATCGTAGCCGAAAGCGAAGCGAATTTAAAATTGGGCAAGATTTCGGTAAACACTCCGATAGCACAGGGTTTGTTAGGAAAAAAAGTGGGTGATGTGGCTGAAATCACTATTCCGCAAGGTAAAATCAGCTTAGAAGTTGTGAATATTTCATTTTAATATATAAGGCAGGTCCGCTATGCGGGGCTGCCTTATTTAATACTTATAGATATGGCAACAATATTTAGTAGAATTATTACAGGTGAGATTCCTAGCTATAAAGTGGCTGAAAATGACCAGTTCTATGCTTTTCTGGATATCAATCCGTTAGCCAAAGGGCATACGTTGGTTGTTCCGAAATGTGAGGTGGACTATATCTTTGATTTGGAGGATAATGAACTGGCTGCTATGCATGTTTTTGCAAAGAGTGTGGCGCTTGCTATTCAAAAGGTTTTTCCGTGCAAGAAAGTAGGTGAGGCAGTAATCGGATTAGAGGTTCCTCATGCACATATTCATCTGATTCCTATTCAGAAAGAGTCGGATATGATTTTTTCTAATCCGAAGTTGAAACTGACAAATGAAGAATTTGTGGAGGTGGCAACAGCAATCAATCAAGCCTGGGAAGGTGGTGACAAGTAATCTTTTTCTTTCTTAGTAAATATAAAGAGCGGGAAACGGATATTCTGTTTCCCGCTTTCCTTTATGATTAAACTCCGGTTACCTGTTTTTATACAAACTGATCTCCTAGTTTGATTTGTACGTCATTTACGAATTTTCGGATAGCGCTTTCGTCATCTTTTTTGCATATGAGTAATACATTGTCTCTTGCGGCTACTAAATAACCTTCTAGATCCTGTATTACGGCTAATTTCCCTTCTGGCACTACTATTACATTATTATAGCTGTTATATAATAAGGAGTTTCCGTTTACTACGACGTTACCTTCTTGGTCCTTGGATGATATATCATACAAGGAGTCCCATGTACCTAAATCTGCCCATCCGAAGTCGCACAATTGGACGAAAACATTGTTGGCTTTCTCCATGATTCCATAGTCAATGGAGATATTGGGACAGGAGGCAAAATCTTCTTCTCCGTTAGTCAGTTTGGTACAAACTTCGGGCATAATCTCATTGAAGGCTTCTAAAATTGTATTGATATTCCATAAGAATATTCCTGAGTTCCAATAGAATTCTCCACTTTCTACGAATACTTTGGCAAATTCCAATTGGGGCTTTTCAATGAATGTTTTTACTTTAAAGAATTCTCCTTGTTTTTCTTCCTCAATCTGAATATAGCCATAGCCGGTTTCCGGTCTGTTAGGTTTGATACCTAATGTTAGTAATTGAGGAGAGTTTGAAACAAATTCCAAGCCTTTCAAAATTGCAGCTTTGAACTCATCTTCTTTTAAAATCAGGTGGTCGGACGGTGCGACAATGACATTGGCATTTGGATTGAGTTTTTTTATATGATAGGAAGCCCAAGCTATACATGGAGCAGTGTTTCTGCGGGTGGGTTCCAATAAAATTTGTGATTTGTCCAATTCTGGGAGTTGTTCTTGGATCAGTTCTTTATACAATACATTGGTTGTAATAAAAATGTTTTCTATAGGGACTATTTTTTTATAACGATCAAACGTTTGCTGTATTAGAGAACGTCCGGTCCCGAAGAAATCAAGGAATTGTTTAGGAAGGTTTTTGCGGCTATATGGCCAGAACCGACTACCTATACCTCCCCCCATGATGACACAATAATTATTGCTGTTTGTCATGATATAAAATCGTTTTAAAGTTTCCGCTAATATAGGGCTTATTTTTAGAAAACCATTGTCCGTTATCCCATAAATCGTAGTATATTTATCTTTTTTTGAAAAAAAATGCCGAAAAGTTTGCAGGTATGAAAAAAAGTCGTACCTTTGCAACCGCAATCGAGAAACAAACAATGTTTCAAGAGATGCCCAGATGGCGGAATCGGTAGACGCGCTGGTCTCAAACACCAGTGGATTCACTTCCATCCCGGTTCGACCCCGGGTCTGGGTACGAAGAAAAAAGCTAAGTAATTGATAATTCAATACTTAGCTTTTTCTTTTTATCGGAGATGTTCCCAAATTGTTCCCAATCATCCTTATGTATTCCACCAAAGATGGGCTCAGCGGAAATTTCTGGTTGTTAAGTTTTAAAATTAGCTACCTTTGCTTACCTTTGTTTTATGAAACCCGAACG
>NZ_JAVHZY010000030.1:0-53625 GCF_031119655.1 Phocaeicola sp. GP0067 | reverse complement strand
TTTTACTAATAGGCATTCTTCTCGCCACGGAAGACATTCGCCACCGTCCTGTACATGATGTAAAGGTCCAGACCGAAGCTCCAGTGCTCCAAATACCAGATATCACCACGGATACGGCCCTCCATGTCTTTTAGTTCCTTCGTTTCCCCACGGAAACCCGTAACCTGGCTCCATCCCGTTATACCCGGTTTCACAAAATGCCGCACCATATATTTATTGATCAGCCTTGAATATTCCTGCGTATGGAGAAGCATGTGAGGACGAGGCCCCACGATACTCATATCCCCCAACAGCACATTGATAAACTGGGGCAGCTCATCTATATTCGTCTTACGCATTATATTGCCCCAGCGCGTCTTGCGGGGATCATGCTCCGTGGCCTGTATCCTGTCGGCATCTGCATTTACTTTCATACTGCGGAACTTGTAACAATAAAACTCCCTGCCGTTCAGCCCGTTCCGTTTCTGGCGGAAGAACAGCGGGCCGGGCATGGTCAATCCGGTCACTATCGCCACCACAATCAGAATAACCGGAAAAAACGTACAAAGGAACACCGATGAGACTACTATGTCAAAGGTTCTTTTCAGCAGGCGGTTCCCCGGCCAACTTAAGGGATCGGGGCGAAGGCCCAGGTAAGGGACGTTCCCCATGATGTTGAACGACATACGGTGGTGGAGATAATTGCGCACATTGGGCACACTGAAGAAATGTACCAGATGGTTCTCGCAGTAATCAATCAGAGAAACGATGACCTCTCTGTCTTTTGAGGGCAGGCAGCAGAACAGGTAATGTACATAATCATGTTTCTCCAGATATTCCTGTACCTGCGCCGGCTGGCCCAAATACGGACATTCTACCGGAAAAGCAGGATTCGCCTGACCGTCAAAATAGCCCACGACCGAATAACCTGTATCTTCACTGCCCGACATCTCATGGTAGATTTCCAGGTTGTTGTCCGTACTTCCTACCAGTACTACAAAACGCGTATGTTTCTTGCTCATACGGTAAAGCCTGATGAGAAGACGAAGAGTGAAACGGAACGAAACAAGACACAGAAACAGGAGGAAAAGGTACTCCAGCATGAACAGGGAGGCTATATCCGCATAGTTTCCTACAGAAAGGACCAGACCGCCCAGGAGGACAAACAGGAACATATTCTCGAACACACGTTTCCATATCTGAAGGGAATGCACTTTCCTCCGGTGAAGCACTACTCCTGAATGGATGGCGCAAAGGGCGTAACATAACATCAGTGTAAGCATGACTTGCAGAACGGTGGTTCCACCAACCTGCAGGCTATCCCACTGCATCTCATTGGACAGCTTGCTGAAAAGCAGGAATAGCAGACCGCAAAGAAAGGTCTCGGTGACAATCACAAAGGTCTCGATCAAGTGGTTGTAGGATGCTAATTTGTCTTTCATAGTCATAGTAGTATGATTTTAAAAATTATGATCATATATGTGGCTATCATTATCAACTCTCATGCCTGTTTACTTCAAACAGATTTTGAAATAAAGTCCCGCACTCAGATATTTACCATCATTCAATTCTGCTATCAGATTAAAACGATCTTTCCAAACAGCATAGTTAAAACCTATATTAATGGTTCGTGCATCATATTCCGCCATCAAATTCAGTCCATTCAATATCTTATTTCCCAAAGAAGTATCAGGCAAACAACACCGAAAATTAACACCTAATGCAGGTCCTTCATAATTCAAGCCAGTAGCCCTGCTATAAATATAAGCCATATGAAGCCCTAATTCCCCCACATTCTGAAAATACAAATGTTTCGTTGCAGCCAGAAAAAAACGATTGAAATAATTATGAGTACCAGCTTCTTGATTAAAATTGATATTACCACCACCATTATTATCAAAACTTCCGGGATCATTGGCTCCCAATACAAGTTGAGGAGTCCATTCTTTCCACCAGCCTTCCTTCCATAAACGGAGCCTTCCTGAAAAATTACGGTCCTGATTACGAAATTTTCCCCAAGTCTGTTCAGGCCAATAATTACCTTTAACTCCCTTTACCAAGGTACAGGTATATGCTACTTCCAGCCAAGGAAAAATAGTCACATTTATATAGTAATTATATGTGTAGGTGTAATTTTTATTATTCCAATAAGTAGAAAGCGGATGCTTATCCAGCACATTACCGCCCAGCATAACAGTTTTGTCCTTCTGCATATCAGCAGTAGGCATATGCAATAGTCCACTAGTACCATATAATGCCTGTCCCTTCAATACAGTACAGAAACATAAACATAGAAAAGCTAAAAAAGAATTATGCATTGCGAAATTATAAGGGTTTGCTATCTTTGTACCATGAAAAGATTAGTTTCTCCCACAAAAAGCGTGCAGGAAAAAGTAAGGCAGCTTGTACATAACGTTTACGGGTATGCTTCTCTTTATACATACGATAGACAAAACGCAGATTCATACGATCTATCCATAGAGGGTAGTATTCAATCTCATTATTAGCAGTTTGGTGAATAAAACCACCACAGGTAAAACCAATACCCTGGAATCCGGCATTACGCACCTTTAGCAAAAAACGTTCTTGCATCAACGCCCCCATTCCTACAATAAGAAAATCAGGATTAACTTGTGTAATATGTTTCGCTTCCGCATCCATTTCTTGTTCCGAAACAAAATACCCATTACGACAACCCATAAACTTCAACTTTGGATACCGTTCCTTAAATATTTCAACAGCTTTTTCTACCTGTTCTTGTTTTGACGCAACAATGTATAACATCTTTCCATTATTTTCGGCAAAACGGAATAATTCCGGTGCCATAGAAGTCATATCAAAGCTTCGCCTTTTCACTGTTATTCCATATAATAATCTTATGGCAGCCACTAAGATGGAACCATCGGCAAAAATACCATCAAACTGTCCAAACAAATCTTTACGATCTAATGCCATCAAATAAGAAACAGGATTTAGAAATGTATATATTTTACCTTTATCCATGAAAAGATTATCAAGACCTCGTAGATTTGTTCGTAAGATATGACTAATTAAAATAGGTATCATAACACTTTCCTGTAAAGAATAAATAGTGTAACTTTTAAAATAGAGCACTATATTTTAGTGCTTACTTTCCTACACATTGCATCATAAAATAAGAATTGCATACTTTTATCATTGTTTTCTTCCCATATTTTGGTATGATTCAATATTTTTTTCCTAAAATCATCATCATCTATACCACGCTCTATTAACTTTGCTAAATGTTTCTCATCATCATGAATAATTGTTGTGAAATCTTTCTCTAGTATTAAATTGTCAACAATACATTCCTCCCAAAACAACCTGTTGTCAAACATTTCTTCTGGTATAGCTTTTCTTGTACCTACAAAAGGTATTCTCAACGATGACACCTCTGCAAGAACGATAGGAAATCCTTCAAATATACTAGATAAAACAAACAAATCAGCGTGAGCCATATATTTATAAGGATTCAAATTAAAAGGCAAGAATATAGTTCGTGAATAAACTCCCAAATCTTTAGCTAATTGTTTTAGTTCTTCCATATACTCTCCCTCCCCCATTAATACAAGATACACATTCCACCCACCTTTATTCAAATAAAGCGAAAATGCCTTCAGTAGTTTCCATTGCGCTTTCTGTTCTGAAAACCTCCCTATATTCATTATATATTTTTTATCTGGGCAGAAAACAAAATCATCAATTCCACATTGAGATTTAATCTTAATATCTTTGCTATTAACATAATTATTAATGACATTTATATTTTCACTCCGAACCCCAAAAGAAACGATCAAATCATCTTTCACTTGTTTTGAAACAGCTACTACGTTATTACACTTGTTATACATCCACCTTATCATACAATAAGTTAACTTCTGTACTATGCCCAACTTAATTTTCGTATATTGAAGAGAAAGTACATTATGCACCGAAACAACCTTTACAGCAGAAGTAGGCACAAGAATCGTCAGTAGATTACTTTTTTCAAGAAAAGAAAAAATGACATCCGGTTTTATATCTGCAACAATTTTTTTTAGTCTAAAAAATAGATTAAATTGTTGTAACGTTTTCTTTATCAAATTATTTTCGTCATTACAAGACCCATAAAATACATCTACATTCTCTGTCCACTTGCTTTGTCCACTATAACCTGAAAGCACAAAAACATAAGGCACATGTCCATTCTGTTTCAAATAGTGGTAGTAATCAATCAAAATACGTTCCGCGCCTCCAGTAGCTATATGATCTATTACTAAAATGTATTTCATCATTCTTTGAGTTTATAGTATCTTATCCAATCAACTTTCATTTCACAAGGAAAAGCAGAATCATCCATTCCACAAGATCCACCCCATCCACCGTAAGCAACATTTAAAATTAAGTAATATGGCTTATCAAAAGGCCAAGCTTCTCCTTCCTTTTTATCAAATTGATAACATAAATTACCATCAAGTAAAAATACAAGTTTATCCTTGTACCATTCTAATGTATAAATATGAAATTTAGAAACATCAGCTTTCACTAATTGAGGATTCATTTTTTTTATACGATTCCCATTTTTTTTATCCGTCACATGGACATTGATCTGATACTCCTTAGAACTCCAACAGTCAATATATTCCATTATGTCAATTTCACCAAAAGGTAAACCTTCTTCTGCCGGCAACATCCAAAAAGCAGGCCAAATACCTTTTCCTGTAGGACATTTTGCCTTAATTTCCAACCTGCCATATAAAAACGAAACCTTACCTAAGGTATGTATTCGACCAGAAGTGCATAAAGCCTTATCTTTTTTCTCATCTAAAGTCCTAATGATTAATTTACCATTATTTACACATACATTATTTGAACTATTTGTATAATATTCACTTTCCTGCCCTCTCATTCCCACTATATAACTCCAATACATAGAACTAGGAACATTATCTCGGTTAAATTCATCTCGCCAAATAGGATCATTTTCAAATAAACCTTGAGCAAACAATACAAAAGAAGACAATAATAAATATATGCTTAATAAAATCTTTATCATAGCATTTTTTTTAATTTCATATAAATACTGAATATCCCTATATGATAAAAAAATGGTTTCATTTTAATGATAATCTTTCTCATCAATGTAAGAGGAAAATACTTTGCTTGTAATCTGTCAAAAGGCAAGTTATTCAAATCTCTAAAAAAGTCTGCCCTTCTCGTACTGGGAATTGCCGATTGTAACATCATACAACCATCTTGTTCTACAACCTTTTGAACATTTGATTTCTGATATACAAAATAAGATTTTAAATATTCAAAATAATCAAATCCTTTTTGAGAATGAATAAAAACATGAGTAGCGCCTGCTTTATCCATGATTTTATTGTAAAATTTAGCATTCCAACAATCAAAAATAGTAAAATCACTAACCCGCTCAATACTCTTAAATACACACTGATGACATGCTGGTTTTGAACACAGCCCTTTAAAAAAGAACTTTAACATTAAATCTGCCTCCATCCCATAATGATATTGAATTCTCTCATCTTCAAAATCTAAAGTCATAGTAGAATAATTATAACCATAATACTTATCCCTAAACTTAACTCCTGTTACTTTATTTTTATACTTTATTTGCTGGTATTCAAGATACTTTCTAAATAAAAGCGGTGAAGGATTACCACGACATACCAAATCTACTGTGATAAGATTTGCATAGTCTTTCTTAAGATAATTCTTCAATCCGGCTATTTGACAAGGAGTTCCACTAAAACATACAAGACAACCAGTTTGCAAAAGTTTCTTTGCTTCTTGATACGTATGTCCTATTTTACTCTGTACATACTTCGAGCCTCTAAATAATTGAATTTCTTCTTTCTTATTAGTTCCATAATGTACCACCTCCATCTTTTTATTATAAATAGCACCAAAAACATATCCATTTTGGTTCAAAACATAATCACTGATAGCACTAAAAAATCCCCCAGATGTACTATCTCTTCGTATATTATTATCTTTATGCTGAATAACATAACCAATTGTTTCTTCATGTTCTTTAATCGGTTTATGAAGAATGGGACATACTGCTTCACACAAACCACATTCTATACAAACTTCAACATCTACTTCAGGATAACGAAACCCCTCATTATCCTCTTTCATCACCACACAATGCTTTGGACAAATATTTTCACATGCCCAACAACCACAACACGTGACCTTATCAGTAATTACAATCATAATTCTATTCCTTTTAAAGCTTGCTCAAGATAAGCTAGAGAAGACTTTCTCAATATTTCTAATCTCTCATCTACATCCACATAATCAAGCGGCATAGAAAGAAGATTATCGATATTCTTTTTTGTATCTATTTTCCGTTGAGAGAGATTAGTCAAACTCAATAAATTATCTATGCGCGTGTTAGTGTTTTGCATAGCATTTTCACTAAATCTACTAAATACAAAAAAGTTCTTTTTATAGAGAATAGAAAACACAGAGCAGTGAAAAGAATCCGTAAAGATATATTCCGAATTTCTCACATAATTCAAAAACTCGGCAGGACCTACATCATAAGGAGTTTCATTAGCAAATCCTTCATCCGATGGTATATATTCATCCAAATGCTGAAGCGCCACTATCTTCAGACCTGTTCGTTTTTGCACTTCGCTTATAAATAACCTTTGTTGAGGATTATTCCCTAATAAGTAACAAAAAATATATTTACCATTAGTTAGAGGCTTTTCCTGCTGTATATGCATCCATTGCTCACCTGTAAACAAAAGAGTAGGATCAAGTACGACTTGAATCTCACGCCCAATTAATTTATAAACCAAATCACAAGCGCTTTTTTCTCGTAATGCCATATAATTAAAACGTTTCATAAACCATCTGTTCTTCTTCCTCTGAAACCAAGGTACTTTTTTAATCCCAAGACTAGTAGAGTAAGCTATTTTACAGATATTGTCTGGCACCCATTCTAAAGTATAATACCCATGCTCTACGCTGTCGGTACGCCACAATTGATCACTTCCCACCACAAAAGCAGAATAATTGTTAGCCATAGCTTTCAATTCTTCTCTATTTTTACAATAAGGTGATAAATGAAAGTATTCTTGCGAAAACCTATCAAAACAAGCATTTCGTAAATCTACATTTCTGCCAAATGAATCTGGATATTTCTTTTTATAATACTCTATTTTTATCTTACCTATCCTCATTTTCCAATCAGCTATCAAAATCTTTTTGATAATATAAAGCAATTTATTCCCTTGCATATAAACAATAGGAGATTTACACGAAATAGTCTGATAAGGTAAATTCATTTTCTGAAAAATCATTTCCGTAGCATATGCCTGAAGCATACTACCATAGTTATGATGAAAATAGCAAGTTACGAGGCCTATAGGTTTCATTTTTTGTTTAATTTATATACCAACAACAGCAATAAAGTAGCTCTATATTTTACCAATAAATAAAAAAGGCGATGCTTCATTGGCAACAATTGATACGGATAATTATTTAAGTAATGATAAAAAAATGCATCTTTGCATATTTGTTTTAATTCATAATTCTGAATTGAAAAAGATTTTTTCTTTACAATTTGATATTTAATATAAAGAGAATTACGTAAATAATGCAGAGCTTTGCGTTGTAACCTAACCCAATAATCCTCTTCTGCAAAATACTCTGCAAATACTGAATGCATCTCTTGAATAAACCTCTTTAACCGTTCTATTTTATCCTCTGTATAAGTATGGGTAATTGAACACTCATTTTGAAAATAATTATAAAAATATTCCGGTATAAAACCTACATTTTCTGCTAATTTCAAATATCTCACATGAAAAAACATATCTTCAGAAGCTACCACTTTTTCAGATACAAATCGCAATTGATTATCTTCTATTATTTTTCTAAGATAAATAGCCTTACAAACTGAAACCATATATTTCACATCAGAACGATAACTAGGCAAAGGAGCTAACATATCTAATAAAAATGAATCAACACTTTTTCGTCCACGAAAAAAGACTTCCTGACCTACCTCTTCAAAAGGTATTATCTTATCTTTTGAATAATAATATTGCAAACTACAATATACAGTATCACATTTCATTTTTTCAGCTACACGATAAAGAGTCTCATACATCGCAGGAGCAACCCAATCATCAGAATCAAGAAATGAAACAAATTTTCCAGATGCAAGATTTAACCCTGCATTACGAGCAAAACCTAATCCTTCATTTTTTTTATGAATAACTTTAATGCGCGCATCTTTTTGAGCATATTCATCACACAAAGCTGGACAATTATCAGGTGACCCATCATCCACCAATATGATTTCCAGTTCCTTTAATGTCTGATTCAATATCGACTGTATGCACCTATCTAGATATTTTTCCACGTTATAAACAGGTACAATCACACTTATTTTGGGAATATCGTTTTCCATTATATTTTATTGTAGTTATAATTAGTAAGTAGTCTTTTTCAGCTCTTTAAAATCAATAAGGCAAAAAGTTGAATATTTTAAATTTCACTTAACTATAGTTACATTGGCAAATACTAAAAGAATAAACTTTTTATAGTTCATTACAAATGAAAATCTATTTTGAATACTTACAAAACATAGCTCCCCCTTACAAAATAATACAATTTTAGAATTACAAGTATCAACTATTTACTTTTTCAGATGCACTTTTTTCAAAAGCTGTCCAATAAAATGCAATATTCTAAAATTAGGCAACCGCAGCAGATGCCAAAATTTAATTTCCCAACGCGTATAAAAAGGGAGCCAAGATGCAGCAAAATGATGGATAGAATATGTATTAGTGGTAGTTCTTATTACTCCATCAGTAAAAGATTTCGGACTAAAAAATGTTGCAGGGAAAATTGCTATTTTCATGGAAGCTTCATCTATCTTCATCGCATCTTCAAGAGAAGTAACAGAAATCAAGTCATAACCATTATTTAATAATGTTTTTTCAACCTGCAAAGGCAATGGTTGCAGTATATCAAAACTACCATCCGGAAGAACAAATGGACGTTTATCATAACTGTCCAAACAAAGTTTTACCCACGAAGAATGCCGTTCAACACCAAACGCTGCAACTTCCAGCCCCTTTCCTTTACCATACTGCCACCCCATCATCGTTTGAAGTGACAAAAAAGGATTAAATGATTTTAAAACCTCCACATCCATATCCAAATAAATTCCCCCGTAATGATACAGAGCATAAAGCCTGATATAATCAGCAGCAAAAGCATATTTTTTGTTATCAAAAGCTTCGCTCACCCAACGAGATGATGATTTATCAAACTTATCAAAATTCCAATGAATAAACTCATAATCAGGCAAATATTTCTTCCATGAATCCATATAATGTTGGATATTGGAAGGAATGGGATCGTTACTTAACCAGCAATAATGAATAATTTTAGGAATCATATCAAGTGAATCAATTTTATTAAATTATTTTTTTAAAAAGAAACGAAGCAGAAATAAAAACATACGAGACATAACATTGATTATTTTATAAGCATTGGGATATTTAATATATAACCCATAAGTGCTAGAACATAAAAATCTAGCATCGTCATAACCTATTACAGTACAAAAAGGATTGAAGGCTGATTTAGAATTTCTAATCATCAATTTTATTTCATCACTCAGAAACCCTTCGTATTTAATACGACAGAATATTTTTTTATCAAGGAATTTATAAGGTACATAACTTTTTGCTCCCATCCCTGATGCGAAATAATGTATTATTTTTGCTTTAGACAAGAATGGTAACCCGTTAGCATTAATTTGGCAATTCCAAATATCATCTAACTTACAAATTTTACAACCCATTAATTCATTAGCTTTAGCCAAAGAAGGTTGATCATAATTAATACCTTTCAATACATTTTTCCTCCACAAAGAATGCCAATACTCATAAAATTGATGAGTATCATCTGTATCTTTAACAAACAACACTCCACTATTAAAATAAAAATCATTCTCTGAATATTTCCATCCCAATACAGAAGACCATTTCTTAATATTAGTTTTCATCCAACTATATTTAATTGAAAGATGACAATCTGGTACAGCTGCTATTTCGCAAGACAAATTATCTATATCTTTCAACTCTTCATTTATAATTGTATCACAATCAATAAATAAAAAATCCCCAATTACCTGACTTCTTAATGATGTTTTTATGTACCTAGATTTTTGTTGTTTTGAATAATGAAACGGAACATCAACGATGACTAATTTTGAAACATAATTAAGTATCAATTTACGAATGCCATTTTCCAACGTTCTACTTGTTTCTTCATCAACAAGTAAAAGCAAATTTGCATCTGGATTATATAAACGCAATGAATAAATAGAAACCAATGCCTGCTCTAAATAACAATCATTTTCATTACTAACAAGCACATAAATAATCTTTGTTTTCATATGATGAAAGACTTTTTCTATTTTTTAAAAAGGAAGAAAATATTTTTTATTTTCATGCCACAATGATTTTCTGTATTTAAGAATATATTTGCCAATAAAAAGAATGATAACAGCATAATATATGTCATGTTATTATTTAAGCTTGCTACACCCCAAATGGCAAGCATAATGATAATTTTATCATTAAATGAGTAAAAAGACAAACAGTTATAAGTCAAATAAATTTCCGCAAATGACTTGATGCTACCTACAATCCATCCCCAATAAGATAAATTTAAAAGAAAACCATTTTCCAATCGTATTTCTGTAAATGGATAATAAATCCAATCACCTAATCCATAAACAATATCCTCAGTTTTCCATGGGTATATAAAAAATAATTCAAAGGCTGTTAGTCGCGTTTCGGAAGATGAATCGCTAAAATCAAAATTAAATCTTCCCAATAATCCTGACTGTTGTACAAGAACAATAACATTTGGAATTATCATATATAGAAAAAACAGTGCAATTAAGACTTTCCACACATTCTGTTTATAAAAGAATAGCCTATAAGTCAATATCAACAACCAAACAGCTATACATCCTCTTGAATTACAAGACCATACAGCAAACAATCCCAACAACAGCAATATTATTTGAAAATATCTTTTTAAACGACTGGAAACTAATATATAACCCATAAAAATAGATATTACATTCGCATTATAAAGTGGATGTAACAATAATCCTCTGCTTCTGAAATCCATAAAAGTATACTGATATGCCTTTGCATTCGTAGCTTGCATCGAATCTGCCATAGAATAATCTATAACATAAAACTTACCTAGTTTTTCAATAATACATATTCCGCATTCGGTTATGTAAAATACAAACGCAAAATATAACAGCCACCTCGTATTTAAGTTTAAGTTCTTATACAGAAGTATCCACAAGAAAATATTAAGCCATCTTACGGAACTCATAAATGTATTTTCAACTGTCACCATATCAGTATGAACAATTGAAATAACCAATAATGAAATACAATATACCCAGCCTACTTTATCCAACAAAGAATGATACCTACAAAAAAAGATAGAACAAGTACAAAAACCTATTAATGCTAAGATTCGTTCAGAAAGTCTAACAGAAAGAATTTCTTGGAAAACAGGTAGAACACAAAGAATAGAACATATAACAAGGATTTGCAATATATAAGAGATCAAAGAATTTATTTTAAAGTCTATTCTATTCATCTTTTTCTAATTTTATTTTTGATAAAATTCAATAAAGCATTACGCTCTTCAGGTGAAAATCCTATAACATAAATAATAAGGCATGACACAATAAAAGCAATAAAACTCGTCAACAAAAATGAAATAAAATCGCAAAAGAAGAAGCTGGTTTTAATTTTAAAAGAAATATAGTAACATACAATAGCAATCAATATATTTCTACAAAAAACATTAAACGTAAAATGACGTAGTTTATAAAATGGGCTTATTTTTTTTAAAATGAGAAAACGAGCGAACAAACCGATTGATATCACAAAAATACTAGGATACATTACCATATAAGGTTTGCCCCCTGTATACAAAATAAAATAACTAAAAGGCAATTCACATAACATAATAATGCATATCACTATTTGAAAAACTTTAATATTCCCTGTTGCTTGTAAAGCCGTTGTTAATGGAGGAGACATAACATTTATTAATGCTGTAATTAAAGCCAACAATAAGAATTGAGATGTATATTTAGGAATAGTTCCCAACCATAATTGTAACAAATAATCGACATTAATCATAACTGGGATTGCAATCAATAGTAGCAAATAAAATGAATAACGACATCCTGTATATACCAATCTTCCAGATTCATTCATATTACCTGCCGCATATTGTTTTGTTATTTGAGGGTTTAAAGCCATCGTAAAATTATAAGAAAAATTACTAATAATTCCATTAACTTGCATTGCTATTCCACGTGCAGCATTAACTGTTGTTCCTCCAAATAGATTTAGAATGATATTAGAGCCTTGGTCTTTTAATGAAAAACCTAAATTGCCAATAACACTCCAACCTGCAAAAGCAAACATTTCTTTAAATAGTTTTCTATCAAATAGAAAATGATAAGTACACTCTTCAAAATTCTGTTTACAATAAATACCATATATTATTCGAATAATAAAAGCAACTACAGCTATCAATATAGCATATAATATCAACTTATCAAAGTCACCAATTAATAACAGATAGACTATCGCTAGTTTTAGAATTACCTCAACAATACTAACATAAGCAAAAGCTCTCATATGCTCATGTGCAACAATACATGAATTATAAGGTACACTTATTATTGTCAAAATCAATGTAAGGACTGAACATTGATAAACCCAGTTAGCCGCTTCCATCCTGTCTAGAGGAATATTCAAATAAGCATTGACAAACCATAAGCCAATTGTTTCTGCAACAATTAATATAAGAATGGCTAAAGTTATATGTATGGATACTGATGTACAAAAAACCTTTTTCAGCTTTTCCAAATCACCAGTACCCAATTCAAATGAAATAAAGCGTTGGGAAGCTGCTACCATTGCTGAATTCAAAAAAGCAAGCATGGTCACAACACCACCAACAATATTATAAACACCATAATCGCTTATTCCCAGTGTATTGAGCACTACACGGCTAGTATAAAGCCCTACTAAAATGGTCAACAGCATTCGAAAATAAAGCAACAATGTATTTTTAGCAATACGTTTATTACCAGAAGGATTATTCTCCATCTTGTTTATAAATCAGAATCAATATTTAATCTAAAAAATACTTATTTAATCTCTGCTAAAAATATCCCTTGTATAAACTTTCTCCTTCATTTCATCCAAACAACTATCATATCGATTCGCTATAATCACCTGACTTTGTTCCATAAACTTCGTAAAGTCATTCACCACCTTACTACTCAAAAATGTGCTACCATCCTCTAAGGTCGGCTCATAGATTATCACTTCTGCTCCTTTTGCTTTGATACGCTTCATTACACCTTGGATGCTAGATTGACGAAAGTTATCTGAATTCGATTTCATCGTTAAACGATAAACACCCACTACGCAACGTTTCTCTTCTACAGAATTATAGTCATCCCGATTATAATAATCATAGTAGCCAGCTTTATGAAGCACCTGATCGGCAATGAAGTCCTTGCGAGTACGGTTGCTTTCCACAATGGCTTGTATTAAATTCTCAGGTACATTAGTATAATTAACAAGCAACTGTTTAGTATCTTTTGGTAAACAATAGCCACCATAGCCAAAACTCGGATTGTTATAATGTGTACCGATACGCGGATCTAAACAAACACCATTGATGATAGCTTGAGTATCCAACCCTTTCATTTCGGCATATGTGTCCAATTCGTTAAAATAAGACACACGCAAAGCCAAATAAGCATTAGCAAAAAGTTTTACAGCTTCTGCTTCAGTAAGCCCCATAAACAACGTATCAATATTTTTCCGAATCGCCCCTTCTTGAAGCAACTCTGCGAATATGTGAGCAGCCTCTTCCAAGCGAGCATCACCTTCCGGCCTGCCTACAATAATGCGACTGGGATAAAGATTATCATATAAAGCCTTGCTTTCGCGCAAGAATTCCGGTGAGAAAATCACATTCTCCGTATCCAACTTCTGACGAACACTTTCGGTATATCCTACAGGAATAGTACTTTTAATCACCATAACGGCATTAGGGTTGACATTTCTTACTAACTTAATCACTTCCTCCACATGAGAAGTATCAAAATAATTCTTCAAAGGATCATAATTTGTAGGTGCAGCAATAACCACAAAATCTACCTCACTATATGCTTTTGTCGCATCTAAAGTCGCAATAAGATTCAATTCCTTTTCCGCCAAATACTTTTCAATATAATCATCCTGGATTGGGGATTTACGTTGGTTTATCAAATCAACCTTTTCAGGAATAACATCCACTGCAATCACCTGATGATGCTGTGCCAACAAGATAGCAATGCTTAACCCAACATAACCAGTACCAGCCACCGCTATTTTAAGTTTTTCAAAACTTCTCATATCCTATATTTTTATCAATCTTTTTTGCTATTGTCCATACCATAGCCATACCCATATTTGTGCCCATATCCATAGCCATATTTATGACCATACCCATAGCCACTCTTTCTTGAATTCAAATCAATGCTATTAATAACCGTAGCCAATTTATCGAATTTCTTCTGATCCCGCAGCACATTAATATACTGATACCCCAACTTCGGAGTTACATCTGCACGACACACATACACGCACATATCAGCCACACGACTGGCAATAGCAGTATCGGTCACAATAGCAATAGGAGCCGTATCAAGAATAATGTAATCGTAACGCTCTTTCAATTTCTCTATTGCATCTTCCAGTACCGTACGCGCCATCAACTCTGTAGGATTGGGAGGAATAGGACCACCCGGAAGAATATCAAGATTAGGACTTACATCCGAATGTTGTATCATATCAAAAAGATTGGTATGCTCGGGGTCAGCCAGATAATTGGTAATACCTTCCGTGCGATGGGACGGATTAAAGACCTTATTCAGCCCCGGCTTGCGGATATCCAAACCCACAATAACAACTTTCTTACCCATATAGGCCAGACTGACTGCCGTATTTCCAGCAATAAAAGACTTACCTTCACCCGGCTGTGTGGATGTAAAAAGCACCACTTTCTGACTGGCACCAAGCATGAACAACATATTGGTACGCAGACCACGAAAAGCCTCCTCCATCATACCATTCTGATTCTCCTGAACCACAATGGCACCTTTTTCGGGCTTCTTACTTAAAGGAAGCTCACCCAAAATAGGAACATCCGTTATCTTCTCCACATCCTCGGCATTCTCTATCTTATATTTTAATAAATCCTTCAAATAAATAAGACCTACAGGAATACCCATACCCAATACAAAGGCAGCCAGCAGAACTATCTTCTTCTTAGGAGAAACCGGCTTTTTACTAGGAAGAGCAGCTTTGATGATACGTCCGTTATTAGCAGTGGATGCCAGGGTTATTGCGTTTTCCTCACGCTTCTGAAGCAACATAATGTAAAGGGTCGCCTTGATTTCCTGCTGGCGGGAGATAGTAAGAAATTCTTTCTCCTGCTGCGGCGCACTGCTGATCCTGCCTTCAAACTTCCGTGCCTGACGTTCAAGGTTGGACTGCGCTATCTGCAACCCTCTCAGTACACTGTTCACGGTAGTCTGCACATTGTGCCGCATGGACTCGATGCCCGTATTGATATTGATTACCGCAGGATTGTTTTCGGAAGAGGTACGGAGCAAACGCTTGCGTTCGATCAGCATCGTGTTATATTGGTTGATGATAGAACCCAAATTCTGGTCCTGCAACCCTACATTAGCGGGAATCACCTCGTTTGCATTCTTCGGATTGTTCACATAGTTACGCAAGGACTCCACCAGTCTCAACTGGGTGGCATTCTCGGTCAGCTGCTGTTCATATTTCGAACTCTCTTCCAAAGCCAGACGGGCATCGCTGGTCAAATCGGTCAATCCGGAGCGTTGCTTGAAATCGGCAAGTTCCGTTTCGGCAGTACCTAACTCCCGATTGATAATGCCAATACGCTCGTCTATAAACTCTGCGGATTTTTGAGCCACTTCATTCTTCTCGTCATTCGCGTCCAGATTATAAAAGTCAACCAAACAATTGATGAAATCGATACCGCGCTGCTTTACCGTATTCTGCAAGCTGATGGCAGCAATTGTGGTAGTCTTCGAAGTGGGTTCCACTGACAAATTCTCTACATAACTTTCCGTCACATCTGTAGGAGAATTAACGTATGCCACTAGATTCATATCTTCTTCCAAAGGTGGGACCGAGTCGTTCTTTGTAAAACTGAAAACTCCTACTGGAGTGGGGAAAACAGCCGGAATACTGTCAAAACTTACCTCAGTCTCCTGCTTCTCCTCGTCAAACATATATTCCACTTTTACATCCAATTTTCCATTCATGGTGTATTTTAGATGAAGCTTGGCTCCTTCTTCCAGATTGTCTGCCTCTTCAGGAGTCATATAAACTTTTACCGGAGTGGACTTATATAAAGGAGTGTTATAGCCGAACATACGTTCCTCGGCCACTGAAATATACAAATTCAAATGATTCACCACCTTTTTAATCAAGGTTCTTGACTTCAGGATTTCCACCTCATTGTCAAAATTGTTAGTCATGGAGAACATACCCAGATCCTGAAGGGCTCCCATAGGATTATTACTGCTTCCACCTTTCTTGTCACCTTCTTTGATGAGTACGGCCGCATCAACATTATAGACAGGAGCTTGATAACGGAGATAGATGAAAGCAGATATAATACAAACCAGCACACTGGCTACAAACCACGGCCAATAGGCAAAGTATTTAAAAAACAAGGCATAAAGATCAACGTTCTCCTCACGTTGCTCGGTACCCGAAGGGGTGTTCTTCTGTTCGTCAGTCATATCAACAGTTTGTAATCAACAATTATATTTATGAGTTTTATTTCAAGATGGTTGCCAGAAGGCTTGCAAGAGATACCAAAATGGATGTAGCACTGATCCATATGCTGGTGCTGCTGCCAATGTCCGAGTTCTTGGCTTTTGTCTTATTGGGCGTTACATAGATGATATCGTTCTGGCGCAGGTAGTAATAGGGAGATACAACCAGCTCTGCATTATTAAGATTCAAATTGATAATCTCACGCTTGCCTTTTGCATCTTCACGAATCAGTTTCACATTGTCACGGACGCCATAAACAGTCATATCTCCCGCCATGGCAAGGGCTTCAAGGATATTTACCTTTTCATTTCCTACGGTAAAAGTACCCGGACGGTTCACCTCTCCCAATACCGAAATTTTGTAATTTGCCATACGGACTGTAACGATAGGACTCTCTTTCAGATAGGGCTGCAATTGCTCACGGATCAAATCTTCCGCCTCGTTTTTCGTAAGGCCGCCTACCTTCAGACGACCGATAACGGGGAAATCTATCTCACCCTTGTTATTTACCAGGTATTGCTGGAGAGTGGGTTGTGTGGTAGTATTAATATTGGTCAGGGCTGCATTCAGAGGAGTCTGTACTGTCAGGTTAAAAGGAGCGGCAGCCTGAGGATCACTCGTGTTCACAGTTATACTCAGCAAATCTTTCGGCATAATCTTTGCATCATAAAGGGGAAGATCTTCCCTGTAACTGTTCACTACCTCGGGATTCTGCATGTAAGGTACATTTTTATAGGAGGTGCAGCCTGCCAACAAGGCGGATGCCACAACAAACAATAATAGTTTCTTTAAAGTCTTCATATCAGTTTTTTCATTTATTATTCAATCATCTGCCAAACAGGCGCGAAAAAAGACCTCTGCCGTGATTCTCCGAAACAGGAGATTCACCGGCATTACGTATCAAATCCGAAAAAGTGGTTCCGTCATGAATCATTCCATAAATAGTACCCCAATCGGGAAGGCCTCCCAAGTTGCGGTCATCTATAAAAAGATCGGCTTTGAGCTTGCGTGAGTAATGATTGTTACGCCCTTTCTCCTCCTCCGGATAGTCGCGGTTCACGGCATAAAATTCAAGACCGCGATCACGGCAAAAGGCAAGAGCTTCGTCAAGCAGACGCCCTTCACGCACTGTCCATAGAATCAACCTGTGATGTTCGTCACGCAATTTTTTCAATGTCTCAATGGCAAACGGCAACTCCCTGCCGATTGCCGGATACTTGTGCTCAACAATAGTACCGTCAAAGTCTACTGCTATGGTCATTGTATGTCAATATATAATTATATGTTAACTGAGTTTTTTTCCGCTATAGGTTCCAGCAATTCTCTAGCAATGGTAACTTTAGCACATCCAAGGATATCAATTTTTACAACCAGACTAGTAGAACCATCTATTTCACGACATATATTCCCTTCCAACCCTACCAGTTTGCCACCGTTTACACGGACACGATCGCCCAAATGCAGAGGGCATGACTCAATAGTGACGTGTTCTTCGGCATCATTGACCATACGCATCAAGCTGTACATCTGATGATCTGGAATAATAGCTACGGGACGGCAAGTATTTCGGGAAGAACCGGCTATGTTAACCATGAAACGTTTTATATAAGGAAGGCAGACTATTTCTTTCCGTCTTACTGAATCTGTGCAGCGAATGAACACAAGAGCAGGGAAAACAATACGGTCCACTTTTTTACGTTTACCATCATGACGAATACTCATCTCCTGTTGGATAGGGACATAAACTTCATAAGCTTTCTCACTATCAGTTTCGTTTTTCAAACGTTTTCGTAATCTATCCTGACAGGCTTTTTCACTTCTGTTATTTACAACAGCCACATACCAATGCTTTTTTTCCTGATCATTTCGGAATATGCCTACGGCGTCGTCGGTCTTTTGAACCGTCGTTCCCAAAATTTGTTGTGGCATGTCTTTGCCCTTGTTATTTACAATACTCATAGTGGAATAATCCGACTAAAAACAGACGCACTCTTATATAGAGAGCGTCCGATTTCTTAAATTTCTGATTTCCATTTATGTAGTAAGTTGTATGAATAAAATCAGCCCATAAGTTTATTATATATATAGAGAGAAAAAACTTTTTTTTATCAGTTTACAGTCTGTAAATGCTAGAAAATGAAAATAAATCTATACCTTTGCAGCCGATAGACGCTCTCTATATAAGAGTGCGTCCTAATTTCAAAATAATTCAAATATTCCCCTTCTTATAGATCTTTTAAAATATTTCTATTTGCATTATCTATCTGATTAGTCTGTATAGACGAAAGATAGATTTGTGTAGTAGTTTCTGAATCATGCCCCATCGCTTCGCTGATAATACCAATCGAGATGTTTTTCGTCTTAGCTATACTTGCCCAGGAATGGCGCGCCACATACATAGTAAGTGGTGTGGTCAATCCTGCCCGGGCTGCAATCTTCTTCAGCTTACGGTTCACCAGCAACATTTTATTCCGGTATTGTCTGCGCTCCGTGCCATCTTCTCGTTCTATAATAGGTAAAAGATATTGTGTTTCCGAATCTCCGTATCTGTCAATAATCTCCTGCATCTGTTTTTCCCACCGTATAATGAGTTTCTTACCTGTTTTACGACGGCTATAACTCACAAAGCCACTATTGAGATCTTTTTTACGCAAATAGGCAAGATCTATAAAAGACATTCCTCGCATATAGAAAGAAAAGAGAAAGATATCTCGTGCAAATTCCAATGATTTATGATCGGAAAGATCCAACTGCTTGATGTGTTTGATATCTGTCAGGGTGGCAGCTCTCTTTGAGGTCTTGTCCACACCAGTATATACATTCTCAAAAGGATCTGCAGGAAGGGCCAGTCCCTCACCCACTGCCTTACGATACACACAACGCAAAATACGCATATAAAAAGAGGTGGTATTACGACTTAAATGGTGAGTGGAGCGCATCTCCGTTTCATAATGTTCCATCAAATCTGCATCCATCTCATCAAAACATAAGTCTATGCCGTCACGGAACTTCATGAAGCTGTTCAATGCGGACTGATATGTTTCGACTGTCCGTTCTTTTCCTTGCCCTCTAAGACGCTCTATCTGCTCCTGCATGTATTCAAAAACGAAAACGCCCTTACTCGGACGGTTCTTTAATTTTACTAATCTCATATTTGCCATTACCTAGGTTAATTAAATAAATCATCAAAGAAAAATATAATATCATGATTTATATTTTAATGAGGACTTAAATACTTGTAATGGCAAATAGATTCTTTAGAATTAAAGAGAAAGAACTCAGTGTTCTTATATCGACAAGTATATAACAATAAAAAATACAAAAGCGCGCAGCTCTGATAAACTGCACGCTTTTGCTTATTATTTATTATCTGTATCCTTATCGGAATTACTTCACTTCCTCAAAATCAACATGATATACCTATCAGCAACTTGCGTACACGTGTTGCAAATATAACACAAACCCGAAAATAAGCATCCATAAGCAACACACGCTCTTGCTCACAAAAGTACGATTTTTATTCATAAACAACGAGACATAAACGCATAAAAATCAAAAGAAAGCGATGTTTTTAACAGATTCTTCGGTTTTATCCTTACCTTTGTGTATGATATTGGGATGTTATACCCAAACAACAATAAGGAAACGATGCAAATTCAAAACAATACATTGATAGCGGAATGCTCGGCTTACGATTTCAAGGAAATGCTGGAACGTAAGAAGGTGAAGTCATGGCTTAAATCTGTATCGGCTTTTGCCAATACGGATGGTGGCAGTTTGTTCTATGGAGTGAACGATAATGGAGTGATTGTAGGTTTAGAGAATCCACAAGCCGATGCCGACTTTATCAGCGAAATGATAAAGGCAAGACTTGACCCTGTTCCGGAAGTTCAACTTATTCCGATAGAACACGAAGGGCATACCTTGCTTAAAGTGAAAGTAAAGGCAGGAACGCTTACACCTTATTACTATTATCAGGATGGGACACGTACCGCATATGTACGAGTTGGCAATGAAAGCGTGGAGTGTAATTCGCAACAGCTTCTTTCATTGGTATTGAAAGGTACGCACATGACTTGGGATTCACTGCCTACCCAAGTGGATGCCAGCAAACATTCTTTCATCATTCTCGCCAATACTTTCCGTGAGCAAACCCATCAGGAATGGAATGACAAGTATCTGGAATCATTCGGACTAGTAACTCCTGACGGCAAACTGACCAATGCCGGATTGCTGTTTGTGGATAATTGTACCGTATTCCAATCACGTATTTTCTGTACCCGTTGGACTGGACTCTATAAAGATGATGCCATCAGTTCCGTGGAACATCGGGCTAACCTTGTATTGCTATTGAAATACGGCATGGACTTCATCAAGAACTATACCATGAGTGGTTGGGTGAAGATGCCGAACTATCGTCTAAACCTCCCCGACTATTCAGACCGTGCTATCTTCGAAGGATTGGTAAACCATCTTATCCATAGAGATTATACGGTAATGGGTGGCGAAGTACATATTGACATTTACGATGACCGAGTGGAACTGGTATCACCGGGCGCAATGCTTGACGGAACACAGATTCAAGACCGTGACATATACAAAGTGCCGTCCATGCGCCGTAACCCTGTCATTGCAGACATGTTCACACAGTTGGATTATATGGAGAAACGTGGTTCCGGTTTACGCAAAATGCGAGAGCTTACAGAGAAGCTACCCAATTTCCTGCAAGGTAAAGAGCCGCAATATCAAACGGAAGCGACTTCTTTCTACACCACATTCTATAATTTGAACTGGGGTGACAACGGAAGAATGCCTGTTGAAGAAGTAGCCAACAGGGTAAATAGTACCCTCGAAAAGTATCCTGTAAACAAAGAAAGTTCGGTCGAAAAGTTCGGTGTAAACACAAAAGAGTTCGGTGTAAATGAAGAAAGTTCGGTCGAAAAGTTCGGTGTAAATGCGGATAAGTTCGGAGATACATCGGAAACACAGAAGAAAGTCAGTAAAACTGCACAAAAGATAATCGACCTCGTTATTTCAGATCCTTCAATCACAGCTGATAATATGGCCAACAAGATTGGTGTAACTAAACGCGCTATAGAGAAAAATATCAAGAGCCTTAGGGGTATGGGAATTTTGGTTCACGAAGGTTCAGACAAGGCTGGTTATTGGCGCATTATTGTTAAACCATAAACAGAACAACAAACCTATGGAGACCTCTTTCATACCACTCTTTGCAATCATAGCCGTTTTGATTATCGCCTTTTTGCTTGCCTCTTTGCCACAGGTAAACCATAAAACGCGATACCGAGTGCTTTATGCAATAGCCATTATCATGCTATTAGCTGTTATCCCTATTAGTGAATATATGGCTGGTGGCATACAAAACTCAAGTAACAATTATCTGCTTGTCCTAATATTCGATATTGCAGTAGGATATTTCTGTATGTACATTGCTGCTTTGCTAAAATTCAATGTTCTTAAACGAAAGAACCAAGCATTGGAAAACGCCTTGACAGAAAAGCAACAAGAAAATGTGGCAATCCTATTGGAACATCAAAACGAAAAGCAACAAGCACTTCAGCAAGGAGAGCTTGAATGGTTAACAGAAAAAATCAAGGTATTTACTGAAGAAGAACAGGAAGCTATACTTGCCAGTGCTCTATCATTTGCTGAACATGACTTGATAGTTGCTCCCTCAATAAACATACAGCCCAAAGAAACATGTAGTCAGCAAGAACTAATGTACTTTGTCTGCTCTGCTTTTTACAATATGGATAAAAGCCGTAGTAAAATTGTGAGTTTTTTGATGAAAATTTTTCCTCTCTATTTTCCTGCTGGAGAAAGTGTATTGGCAAAAAGATGCCGGGATTAGAAAAGGTTAGGGAGAGAAGAGAAAAAGAAACAACAGCGCTAGTGTCACATTAAAACCGGAACACTAGCGTTTGGCAATTAATTTAATTTCCCCATTCAAGGCATATGTTTACTCAATTGGATTATATGGAGAAACGTGGTTCTCCGTCAGGTACGACTTTTTGCCGTCAGCTATTTTGAATCAGGAGGACAGTTGATAGAAAAATCTTAAGTCTATTCAAGAGATGAGTAGAAAGAGGCAACATCACCATCCTTCATTATATAAGAAATCTGCTTATTCTTCTCCGCTATAATCTTTAATTGCTTCTTTTCTTCTAAAGTCCAGTTCTTGATTTTCTTAAGTTCTGAAATTATTGAATGAATTTGTTTAAAACTGTTGCTATTTTCCAAATCCATAATAAGTTTCTCTTTTTCTTTGTCTTCCTTATTATCTATCTGTCCATTATGGCTTACCTGCTCTTGCTTATTTATATAATGGACAGCCATCAATTTTTCATTCGATGCAGTTGTATCAATAATGGTTTTGACTAATTTGTCCAATTCAGATCCTTCTGTATAGTCTGCAGGAGTATAATATTTTATGCGCTTATCTTCCATCATTTTATAGACTTTTCGTTTATCTTTTGTTTTTGGATTATAAACTCCAATAGAATGACCTGAATAAGAATTAATGAGTTTCATACAAGGTATATCCGTATCACTATCACCTATATATACCATATTTCTGAAAGGAATACGAATGTCCTCTGGTTTAAAATAGTCATTGACACCTGAATCATTCACATCTAATGTCCCTTTTTCTATTCTAAAAAGGAATTGAGTCTTGCTCGTGTAATTAATAACTTGTGCTGGCCATTGAGCAACACCATCTTTATCATAATAGAAGGAACTGGCATAAATTTTTTCAAATTCATTAGCGACTTTTGTACCTTCTATCATTTCTTTAAGACCTGATGAAATGATATAATGCTCTACAATAACTCCTCTTTCCATGCCATAGTCTCTAATGCGCTTAAACCAAGTCTCAACACCGGGGAATAATTGTACTTTCGCCCCATAATCCATTAATGCCTTTTTATTAAATATGACTTTTCCATGCGCTTTCTGAATCATGGTAAACATGTAAGCCAAATTTTGATCCATGTCATTCTCTTCAGCTAACCCATTGGACTCTTTCCAAAAAGATTCGACTTCATCCCCAACAGATTGTATATACCCTTGCGCTTGCATGTCATCTGGTGATAATGTCTTATCAAAGTCATAACATATTGCAACAACTGGTTTACTTTCCTTTGTTTTTCTAATAAATTCTTTACTCATATGCTATAATAAAAAAATGAGACACAATTACTATTAATTATGCCTCATTTATGATTTATCTATTCAGTAATTTCTTACTTTACTACTTTGAATTACTTATTATTTGACTTCCTCAAAGACAATTACTGCTGTATATCAGTGTATTATATATAACTTGGTACAAATATGATTACTTTACTTCGTTTACTCTATATTTCAGCCTTAGCGAGAATAGAAAAGCTACCGCAAAAAACTTTAACTTAGTTTAACTATACTATTTTTGGCGATTTCTATTTTCTCTTGTTTTCAGATAGTCTTCGATATTTTCTCTTATTATGCTTTTCTTTTCATAAGCTATTGATTTGCAAAACGGTATCTATTTTTTTTCTTTCGTTTTTTATGAAAAAGTGTTATACCTTTGCATTGAGAAATAAAAAACAATAGGCATGAAGCAAAAACAATATATACTCCATTCTTTGACAATAGAGGTCATTGCGGTGTTGCTGGCTTCAATGATTGCATTTCAAATATGCAATATGCTTAGCATACGAATGAGTTTGCTTCCGTTCGTTATGGCTGTCGGATATGTGATACTGAAACTTCTATATCATCTTTGCATCTCTATAGCAAGATACATTATAGAAACTCCTTTGTCACATTTGGCATTAGCCGATGAAGTGACAGATAAAAAGACTTCGGCTGTTGCATCCTTACATACCCAAGATTGTGTAGAAGTACAAAAAAGGCGTATGGAATTATTCCATTATGAATACCAGCATGAGCAACAACAATACAAGCAACAAAAAGAAAGAGAAGAAGACGAGAAATTAAATGCTATCCTGAAATATACACGAGACACATTCAAGCGTTTTGATTTGGACGAAACAGAGATTTTCCAAATTTGCGAATCTGTCCGCTATTTTGTGACTAATCGTCAAGTGCTTTCCATGACCGAGATTCATATTAAGAAACATAGTTCGCTCACACAAATCTCTTTAAAGAACTTTGCTTGGAACATCGCTTTCCAATATAATATAGGTGGAGATGTAACTACATCATTTGTGATGGCGACATTTGCCGAATGGTTCACTAACTCCACGTTTGACACCGTAAGAAAGAATCTGCGAACTACAACAGGTCGGCATAAAATTGAAATTGACGAAAATATCCTGTCGAAATACGGTATCTAAGCCATTTTTTCGCTTCCAAATAATAATTATTATCGGAAGTTGCTTATGTTATCAGAGTATTTATATAAATTTGCTCTTGAATTAAAACGTTTTACCTCATGGCTAATTTGAACAGACTAAAAGTCGTACTTGCAGAACAACAAAAAACAGGAAAATGGCTTGCAGAACAGATTGGTAAATCCAATTGCACTGTGAGTAAATGGTGTAGTAATTCTGTTCAACCAGACCTCAAAATCCTTAATGATATAGCTAATGTTCTTGATATTGATGTGAAAGATTTGATTGTTAGCAGTAATAAATCTTAAAACAATTTATTATCATGGAAGTAAACAAGAAAGAACTCAAAGAACAAGAGATACGCACCTTGTTCATTACCCCTGCACTCCAACAAAAGGGCTGGGCTGTAAGCGTAAATATGCGTGAAGAGTATTATTTCACGGATGGTCGAGTACTTGTTGTTGGCAACCAACATTCAGTAGCAGAGGGCAAAAAGGCTGATTATCTATTATACCATAATGGTAAGCCCATTGCAGTGGTAGAAGCTAAAGATAACAAACATGCCGTTGGGGGTGGTATTCAACAAGCTATGGATTATGCCCAAATCCTTGACTTGAAATTTGCGTACTCCAGTAATGGTGATGCTTTCTTGGAACATGACTTTATCACAGGGAAAGAAACCGAAATCAAATTAGAGAATTTCCCGACAGAAGAGGAATTATACAATCGTTATCTTGCATCCAAGAACTATACATCGGATGAACTTAACATAATAGAAACACCGTTTTATTATGATGCCCATAGCCATGAGCCAAGATATTACCAACGTATAGCGGTTGACCGTACAGTGGAAGCCATTGCAAGAGGACAACAGCGTGTACTTGTCGTAATGGCTACCGGTACTGGTAAGACTTTCACTGCTTTCCAGATTATCCATTGTCTCCATAAAAGCGGAGCAAAGAAAAAGATTCTTTATCTTGCAGACCGAAATATCCTCATTGACCAAACAATGGTGCAAGACTTCAAACCTTTCAAGAAGTTTATGACTAAGATAACTTCTGTTGGGGAAGGCGAAGAGAAAATTGACTCCTCATACGAGGTATATATGGCGTTATACCACCAACTGGTTGGAAAAGAGGGCAAGCCAGATCCGTTTTTGGAGGTGCAGCCAAACTTCTTTGATTTGATTATCGTTGACGAGTGCCATCGTGGTAGCGCAAAGGACGATTCTGCATGGCGCAAAGTATTGGAGTATTTCAGCTCGGCTACCCAAATCGGTATGACTGCTACCCCGAAAGCTGATGAAGGAGCAAACAACTTGGATTATTTCGGAGAGCCGGTATATACCTATTCCCTTCTTCAAGGAATCCAAGATGGTTTCTTGGCTCCATATCGGGTTACTGCCGACTTCATCAACGTTGATTTGCAGGGCTGGACTCCCGATGAAGGTGAAATAGATTTGTTAGGAAAGGAGATTGAACAGAAATTATATCAAAGACAGAATATAGGTCGTGACCTTGCCATTAAGTTAAGGCGTAAAGTAGTAGCACACAGGATTACCCAAATGTTATACGACATCGGTCGTATGACAAAGACAATCGTGTTCTGTTCAGATATTGAGGAAGCCGCCGAAATGCGAACACTGCTTATCAACATAAATAGCGATTTATGTAAAAAATCTCCTTACTACGTAACACGCATTGTCGGAGAGGACAAAGAGGGGAAGAAGCAGTTAGACAACTTTATCAGTGTTGACGAACCTTATCCGGTAATTGTTACTACCTCCGAACTTCTATCTACAGGAGTGGACTGCAAAACTTGTGGCTTAATCGTCATTGATAAAGAAATTGGCTCTATGACGGAATTTAAGCAAATCATCGGGCGTGGCACACGACTTAGAAAAGACAAAGGCAAGTGGCATCTGGAAATCCTCGACTTCCGCAATGCTACCGCAAAATTCAAAGACCCGTCATTTGACGGCGACCCTGAACCACCCAAAGGCGGTGAAAAAAAGCCGAAGCCATATCCGCCTGTTCCCTCAAATCCTCCAACAGCTCACGAACCTCGTGAAAAGTATCTTATCAATGGAAAGGATATTCGTATTGCTCATGAGATAGTATCTGTTTTGGGAGAGGATGGCAAAACCATGAGAACGGAAAGCGTTCAGTCCTTTGCGAGAAAGCAACTGTTGCGACACTATCAAAGTTTGGATGATTTCGTACAAACGTGGACTGAAGCAGAACGCAAACAGGCGGTTATGGATGAGTTAAAGGAATATGCCATCTTGATAGACGCAGTACGTGAAGCAAATCCGGCATTGAAAGATGCCGATATCTTCGATGTGATATGTCACGTTGCATTTGACCAATCACCATTGACGAGGAAAGAAAGGGCTAACAATGTAAAGAAACGTAACTACTTCGGAAAGTACGAAGGCAAGGCTCGTGAAGTATTGGAGGCTCTTCTTGACAAATATGCGGAGAATGGTATTCTTGACTTTGAAAAGGCAAATATTTTGGAGATTCCTCCATTCAACAGCATAGGGAAACCAACTAAAATCATAAAACTATTTGGTGGCAAAGTCGCTTTTGAACAAGCCATCAAAGAATTGGAATATCAAATATATAAATCAGCTTAAAAATGGCAGTAAATAATATCATAAAGCGAATCCAGAATATCATGCGTCAAGACGCAGGTATCAATGGTGACGCACAAAGAATTGAACAGATGACTTGGATGTTCTTCTTGAAAGTCTATGACACACAAGAAGAAACATGGGAATGGAAAGATGAGAAATACAAGTCCATTATCCCCGAGGATTTGCGTTGGCGTAACTGGGCAATAGATAAAAAAGACGGTGAAGCATTGACTGGAGAAGCCCTACTCTCTTTCGTCAATGAGAAACTGTTTCCTACCTTGAAGAATCTCCCGATAGATGCCAATACCCCAAGAGCTAAAAGCATTGTTCAAGAAACATTTGCAGACTTGAACCAGTATATGAAGAATGGAACGCTTCTGCGCCAAGTGGTCAACATTGTAAACGAAATCGAATTTGACGATGCTGACGACCGTCACACATTCGGAGATATTTATGAGGGAATTTTGAAAGATCTGCAATCGGCAGGAAATGCCGGAGAGTTCTACACACCACGTGCATTGACTGATTTTATTGTGATGATGCTCGACCCGAAATTGGGCGAAACCTTTGGCGACTTCACCAGTGGAACGGGAGGCTTCCTCACCTCGGCACTTAAATATATGGGCAGGAATATTGGCTCTGCGGCAGATGGAGAAAAACTGCAAAATGCCGTTGTAGGTCAGGAATGGAAACCGTTGCCCTACCTTTTGAGCATCACAAACCTGCTGCTCCATGATATTGAAGCTCCCAACATAACCAACTGTGATTCGCTTGGAACGAATGTTACTGATTTCAAGGAAAGCGACAAGGTTGATGTTATCGGCATGAATCCTCCGTATGGTGGTAGCACGGAAGACAGCGTAAAAAGCAACTTCCCAGTACAGTACCGTTCAAGTGAAACTGCGGATTTGTTTATCGCCCTTATCATGTATCGCCTCAAAGCTGGTGGACGGTGCGGTGTGATTATCCCTGATGGTTTCTTATTTGGTACGGATGGAGCAAAACTTGCACTTAAAGAAAATCTCCTTCGCAAGTTCAATCTACATACAATCATCCGTTTGCCGGGTTCTATATTCTCTCCATACACATCTATTGCAACCAACATCCTTTTCTTTAATAATGAAGAAGCCGAAGGTTGCGAAGAAGGATTCAAGACCAAAGAAACATGGTTCTATCGTCTTGATATGCCGGAAGGGTACAAACACTTCTCAAAGACCAAACCAATGAAGGTGGAGCATACCCTACCTATTCAGGAATGGTGGAAAGACAGGAAAGAAATTATCAGTGACGAAGTGGGTGAAAAGAGCCGTGTGTTCACTGCCCAACAATTGATAGACTTGGATTGCAATTTTGATCAATGTAAGTTCCCGAAAGAGGAAGAAGAAATACTCCCTCCAGCAGAACTGCTCAAACAGTATTTTGAAAAACGTGCTGCGCTCGACCATGAAATAGACAAAACGCTTTCCGAAATTCAAAAGATTCTCGGCATTGACATAAAATCGTGTAACTGATAATTGTGAAGTGATATGAAAGATTTGACCATCTCAAACATAGAAAGACAAAATGTACTTAACAACCGTTTTGCGGTCAGCAAAGTACAGGAGCATCTTGACATTGAAGGAATGCTCTTTGAGGGAGAGTATCGCTTTACAAAAAAAATGGTTGCCGATTTCTACGAAGTAGAAGAACGAACCATAGAACGCTATTTGGAAAAACATTCAGATGAATTAGCAGCTAACGGTTATGTTTTATGTAAAGGTAAACATCTGAAAGAGTTAAAGTTACAATTTGCTCCCGTCATAAATGTCGGGAGCAAAACGACCCAACTTGGATTGTTTAATTTCCGCTCATTCTTGGATATGGGTATGTTGCTTACAGAGAGTGAGAAAGCAAAAAAAGTACGTAGCCTTATCTTGGATTTCGTGATTACCACCATCAATGAAAAGACGGGTGGCGGAACAAAATACATAAACCGCAGGGATGTACATTATCTTCCTGCTGCAATCACAGAAGAAAACTATCGCAAGAATCTCACTTCTGCCATCAATCAATATGTGGACGGACATCCCACATACAAATATCCTCAAATTACAGACTTTATATATAAGGCTGTATTCAAGGAGAATGCTAAGGAGTATCGGGAAGTATTGAAGTTGGATTCCAAAGACAATGTTCGACACACGCTGTATTCAGAGGTTTTATTGGTTATTTCTTCTTTTGAAAACGGTGTGGGGGCAGCTCTCAGTGAACGGTTTAAAGAAAATGGTGGCAGGTTACTTACCATTGACGAGGTAGAGCGCATTGTGAATGAACTTGCCGAACATCCGATGCAGAAACCTTATTTAAATGATGCCAGAACCAAAATGGCTTCAAGGGATTTCAGTTTCCGGGATGCGTATCATGGTAATATAGCAGATTATCTGCAAGCTGTTACTCCTGAAGAGTTTGAACGATTCATCGGTGACCAGTCTATTGATTTTGACCGTATCTTAGCTGATAACAAAGATGTGCTTAAACGCTTAAAGCAGGCAGAAGATGAGTAAGGAAATTATTTACATAGATTACGATGAAGCCTTAAACATCTATGGCAAAATGATTGATGCCAGCGATGGTGGTTTTGAAGGAGTGCGTGATGAAGGTGGTATTCGTGCAACATTGGATTTTGTGCAAAATGATTTATACTATCCAACCTTTGCAGACAAACTAACCTATCTGATGTATAGATTCTGTTCCGGGCATTTCTTCAATGATGGGAATAAGCGTATTGCATTGACTTTAGGCGCATACTTCTTACACAAGAACAACTACTACTGGCACGCCTGCATCTGTATGCGTACATTGGAATCTATCATTTACCATGTGGCAGCATCGAATATCGACCAAGATTTGTTGCTGCGTATCGTCAATAGCTTTTTGACAAGTAAAGACTATGACGAGGAACTGAAAATAGATATTGCCAATGCCATGAGTAAGGGCGAATTAGGAATACAAGGCGAAGATTACGAACAAGATTAAATATGAAAACTATAAAAATTATATTATTACTGTTTTGTATTATTTTAGGACTCAACGCTAAAGCACAAACAGTAGGTTATACTTATAAAGCACTTGCAGCCGAAGGTTGCAATATGAAGTACAGTGTAGCTAAGCAAGACACCATTTATTCGATAGTAGCAACAGTGCGTTCAGACAGAATGAATTTTCTCGCTGAACCAACTATGAAAATTCGGACATTCACAGGTAAATATCTTGAATTAAGAGGAACTGTGATTGGGAATGGAAGTCAATCTGCTGGTGTTATAAGTGGAAATATTGTAATCCCCGTTACAGAAATAAGTTCTACTGCTCAATTCAGAATTACTCCACAGCAGTTTGAAATCTTGAATGAAGGTGTGGCAAAAATTCGGTTGTCTATGACACCTATGAATCATGAACGTACCTTCAAAAAAGACAAGATAGGAAAAAAGTTATATCAGTTCTATCTGAAGGAAAAACAAAAAGACGAAAACTTCTAAGTCAATTAGAATAAAATGAACGGTAAGCAATTAAAAAACAGCATACTCCAGTGGGCGATACAGGGGAAACTTGTACCGCAAGATCCTAATGACGAACCAGCATCTGTGCTTCTTGAACGCATCAGGGTAGAAAAAGCTAAGTTTGTCAAGGAAAAGAAAATCAAGAAAGACAAAAACGAATCAATCATTTACCGTGGTGACTACAATTCCTATTATGAGAAGTTTCTCGCTACTGGAGAGGTGAAATGCATTGACGAGGAGATTCCGTTTGAGATACCGCAGGGGTGGGAATGGACACGCATTGGCAACATCTTCAATCATACAAGTGGAAAGCAGCAAAGTGGTAGTAATAAGAATGGCGGAACACCACAGAAATTTATTACAACATCCAATCTATATTGGGGATATTTCATCCTTGATAATGTAAAAGTTATGAATTTTACAGAGGAAGAAATAAAAACATGTTCTGCTACAAAAGGCGATTTGCTTGTTTGTGAAGGTGGTGCAGGTTACGGTCGTTCTGCAATTTGGAACTATGATTATGATATTTGTCTTCAAAATCATGTCCATAGATTACGCCCATGTGTAAATGGCATTTGCGAATATGTATATCACTTTATCTACCTATTAAAAGAAAGCAATAACTTAGCTTCAGTAGGAACTGCAATGCCTGGACTTTCAGCGAATCGTTTAAAAGGATTATTATTACCGTTTCCCCCTCTTCCCGAACAAAAGAGAATTGTTGCCAAATTAGAAGAACTCTTGCCACTTATAAAAAAATATAGCGAAGTACAGGACTGCTTGGAAGAGTTGAATATTTCAATCAATGATAAGCTAAAGAAGTCTATTCTCCAAGAGGCAATACAGGGAAAACTTGTTCCACAGATTGCAGACGAAGGTACAGCACAAGAATTACTCGAACAAATACGGCAAGAGAAATTGCAACTTGTCAAAGACGGTAAACTAAAGAAGTCTGCCTTAACCGATTCTATTATATTCAAAGGTGACGATAACAAGTATTGGGAGAAGAATGGTAAAAACGAAAAAGATATTACTGACGAGATACCATTTGAAATACCTGATTCTTGGGCATGGGTAAGATTAAGTAGTATCTCTGATATAACAGGAGGTTATGCTTTTCAAAGCAGCTCATTAAAAGAAGAATTAGGTAAACGTGTGATACGCATTTCTGACATCAGTGAACAAGGTTTTGTTAATACGAAGATTGTTAGATACAATGGAACTCCAATATCAGATATATATAGAATCCAAAAATTTGATATTATTATGGCTATGACTGGAGGCACTGTTGGCAAAAGTTTGTTTGTTAGAGAATTACCAGAAGATGAGTTTTTGTTGAATCAACGTGTTGCCAGAATACGAAATTTATGGATTAGTGTTGATTATCTTAATTTTGTTATAATAGCTCCACATATCAAAGAGTTTATTAGCAAACAAAAAAACTCAACTAATGATAATATTTCAATGGCAGATATTAGTAACTTTTTAATCCCTCTGCCTTCGATTAAAGAGCAATTACGAATTGTTGAAAAGTTATATAACTTAGCAAGTATTATGAGCAGGTAAACAAAAAATGCTTGGATATAACAGAACAGATACCTTTTGAAATTCCTGAGAATTGGGTTTGGGTAAGGATGGGGCAAATTGGAAATTGGGGTGCTGGCTCAACTCCCCAACGAGGTGATGCGAATTATTATAATGGCAAAATTCTATGGCTTAAAACTGGAGAACTGAATAATGGGATAGTGTATGATACTGAGGAAAAAGTTACGCAGAAGGCTTTTCAGGATTGCTCTTTACGTATGAATAAAATTGGGGATGTCCTTATTGCAATGTATGGTGCTACTATTGGAAAATTAGCAATCGTAGGTAAGGAACTCACTACAAATCAAGCCTGTTGTGGTTGTACTCCTTATTTGATTTATAATTGGTATCTATTTTATTTCCTTATGGCAAGCCGAGATTCTTTCATAAAGAAAGGAGAAGGTGGTGCCCAACCTAATATTTCTCGTGTGAAACTGGTTGAGCACTTAATACCTTTGCCTCCACTAAAAGAGCAATATCGCATTGTTACCCAAATAGAAAAACTATTTGAGCAACTGCGATAATTCATTTACCCGTTCTGTTATACGTTGCTGTTCTGCTAATGGTGGAATGCCAATAGGCAAATTATAAAATAACTCTTTATTGAGGTGCGGAATTGCCGCACCTCTTTTTGAATTTCTCAACTCCTCTTTGTAGAATAGGATGAAAGCCAATACATAAGGCTTCCACATGACTGAAGAAAGCCATAGTTGTTTGAACGTACTCCCCATATATCCATCCTGTGGAACCAAGAAAACTTCACCGGAATTTTCACCATCTACAAGAATGATGTTATCCCCAGCATAGACAAATTTTCCTTTCTCTACGATGGCTGATGATGATTTTCCACGTAAGTATTTTGCATCCAAACAAACGCCCTTTCCGTTTCTCTTTTCACCGTCTATTAGTTGGCATATATCTTTCAAACGTAATACAGTCCAGCTATTGGGATATTCAAAAGAAAGCTCAATTTCAATGATTTGCCCGTTTATCCTCTCATAATACTTGTTATCGTCACTTTTGTAGATAACAGAATCAATCAAAGCAGACTTCTTTAGCTTACCCTTTTTGACTAAGTGTAGTTTCTCCTGCTTTATCTGTTCTAGTAACTCTCCGGCAGTTCCTTCTTCTGCAATCTGTGGCACAAGCTTACCTTGAATAGCTTCTTGAAGAATAGACTTCTTTAGTTTATCGTCTATACTTTCATTGAGATTGTCCAAATCCTGCTGGGCTTTAGCATACCGCTGAAACATAGGAGTAAGGCTTGTTAATTTTTGCACAAGACGAGACTGCTCTGCTTTCGGAGGAATTGGTAAAAGCATCCTTCCTAATGTTTTTCCATTACAATTGGGTTGTGCGGTAGCAATGGTTCCTGACTTCAATTGTTCCCAATACAATTGGCTTTCCATAAACACTTTAAGATATTGTGGACACAACTCTTGTGAATATCTTGTTCTTATGAGATAGCCAGCATATATGGCTGGTTCAGGAACAGACTGAACTAAAAATGATTTACCCACGGTTCCACCAGTTCTTGCAAAAAGAATGTCATTCTCTTTGAGTAGATAAGCATCAATATCACAAGCTTCTATATTGCAAAATGGAACATTTTCCCATTGAACTACATTATCATGAATATCACTGATTCTGACCATCTTTATATCACCTCGTTCAAGGGCAGGGGCATTATATCCATATTGGATTGACAATGCAATATTACCCCATCTTTCCCATTCCCACCCCTGTGGAATCTCAAACGGAATCTCGTCATCAATGCACTTCACCTCCCCAGTAGCGAGAAACTTCTCATAATAGGAACTCAATGAATTTGTGGATGCTATACATTATTAATGATAGCGAATTGTTTAACTAATAATGTATCAGACATGAGCATTGAAAATTTTGAAACGTATCTTCGTCAAGGGAATATGGCGGAGAATACGGTCGCGGCTTACCTCTATGCCGTAAGAGAATACTATTCCCAACACAAGGAACTGAACAAGCGCAATCTGCTTGTTTATAAAACTTATCTCATTGAGAAGTTCAAGCCTAAAACTGTAAATCTTCGTATTCAGGCAATGAACAAGTATCTTGATTGCATGGGGAAATCTCGTCTGAGACTTAAATCCGTCAAGGTACAACAGCGTAGCTACTTGGAAAATGTAATCAGCAATGCCGACTATGTTTTCCTAAAGAACAAACTTAAGAAAGAGGAAAATCAAGAATGGTATTTCGTGGTTCGTTTCCTTGCTGCCACCGGAGCAAGAGTCAGCGAACTAATACAAATGAAGGTGGAGCATGTGCAGATAGGCTATTTCGACATCTACACCAAAGGTGGAAAGATACGCCGTATCTACATTCCGAAAGCTTTACGCAAGGAGGCAACAGAATGGTTAAACAAGGCAAATCGTACCACGGGCTATCTTTTCCTCAATCGCTTCGGTGAACGTATCACTACCAGAGGTATTGCTCAACAGTTGAAAAACTATGCTTCAAAATACGGTTTGAATGAAAAAGTAGTTTACCCTCACTCGTTCCGTCATCGCTTTGCCAAGAATTTCTTGGAGAAGTTCAACGATATTTCTTTGCTTGCCGATCTGATGGGGCATGAAAGCATAGAAACCACTCGCATTTATTTGAGACGCAGTAGTGCCGAACAACAAGAGATTGTTGATAAGGTCATAACTTGGTGAGACATTAGGAAGGGTGGTTCGTCCATCCTTCCTAATTCCGCTAAACACACATCGAATATATTATCCATCCTCCCAATGTCAAACAGAAATATGCATATAATATCCAAAATCCAATAACGGAGATTTTTGCTATCCAGCCATTAAGAGAAAACGAAGTATAAGATTTCGCAAATCTATTAACTTCTTTCCAATGTTTTTCATGAGTAGCTTTCAACTCAGCCATTTGTTTTTCAAATAGGCATTTTTCTTCCTCAATCAATTTGTGGCGATATTCAGCGAGGATGGATTTATCCGTTTCGCTAAGTTTTACAGTTATAACAGTATTCTCTACTTGAATAAAAGTGCGACAAATAGCATTGGCTATATTATCGGACTTTTTTATAGCTGCATTGAGAGTTTGTGTTGATTTTTCAAGGGCTTCCATTGAAGAATCTACACAGGCTTTTATCTGTTCCAATTCTTGAATAGCGGCTTTGATGTCCTCTATCTGATTTGTAAGATTGACAAATTCGGTGTCAAATTCTACACGATTTTCTATTTCACTAATATTGTCATCCTGATTCATGTACTTACTATCCTGCACAGGCAAAGGAGATTGGTCAAATTTACTTTTACGCATAGTGTTGTATGGTTATAAATGAAATGCTATCTGCTTCTGTTACGCTTAATGGGCTTACAGAGCCATTTTGCCATTTTTGCACAACGGATTGCCCAGTTATGTTCATCCTCGTCTTTGTCTTTACCCCATCCACTACCGGGACTGCCACCACCTCCGCATGAAGATGACATAGAAGTGGCTGCATCCAAATATCCGGCAAATAGTAAGGCGGCAACTTTGAATAAATTGGTCTGTTTCACTTCTTCATCAAGGCTTCCAAACTCTTCGTCAAAGACAGACTTAACCATATCTGGTATATCAACCTCGAGTTGTTCTCCATCCACTGTTATGGAATAGTGGTAAATAGAAGGCTTTGATTGTGGCATCACCTCTTTATTATTATGCGCCATCATTTGAGTACATACTTCCTTTGACTGAATTGCAGTTTGTTTATCAGAAGCATGTAATCCCACCCAAGTCGCTTCAATTTTTGATGGCATCAATTTTCGACTTTTACCCAATATCGAGGATTTATAAATAGAGTTCCCTTTTCGTATAGCGTACCCTTTGACCACTTCCTTATCGTCCTTTATCAACTTAATATCGTACCCCTTAGCGTTTAACATTTGGCTATAAGTTTCCCAATCAAATTCTGGCATAGCTTTCAATATTGCGATGCAGTCTTCACTGATTTGCTGAATATTCTCATCACGACGTTGCACGGATTGCACCCAGCCACGTCTCTCATTGATGATGTTGGCAGCATGAACGGCACGTTCACCAATATAATGCGCATCGTTTGTCTTGCCCATATTGTCTATGCGGTTAGCTACAATATGCAAGTGAGGGATGCCACTTTTGCTGTCGGTGTGTAACGAAACAACATACTGGCTATTTTTGATATTGGTCGGTTTAAGATGACTATCTGGTTTGCCACATCTTCGGTCAATGCCGTCAAGTACTGCAATAAACTCATCCGCCAAATTCTGCCAATCCGTCATTGTCCATCCTGCCGATTCTTCTTTGGCTGGAGATATTTCAAAGCGCAGTGCGTTCAGCTTTATGGGCTTCGGATTATATCTGTCTTTCATACATTGATGCTGGTGTTGCATCATCCGTGACCACATAGCCAAAGGTTCTATATTTTCTGGCAAGTCATGCACCTTAACGAACTGGGCTTTATCTTTTTCCATAGAATACTCAATGGCTCTTGCTCCATGAGAAATTGCCTTTCCTTGTGCTATCATAATTTCAAATTTGATTTATACTGTCTCGTATTTGTCCCCATCGGACAATAAGCCTATTTACTGCCTCTATCCAAGCACGCATATAATTCTCATCTCGGAAATATCGTTTTTTAATCTCATCAGGTTTACCTTTGAGTACATTCTGAATGCGGATAAGGTCGGCTCGTGCATCCGATAAAGAGTTCAATCCTTGTACTTCCTCGTCTGAAAGTCGTTTGTTTGGATGGTGATTTTGCAATAATTTTCGTCCGTAGTTACTAAGTGTCAGTCCACATTCGGCAGCTTTTTCTACTATCATTTCATACTCATTTTCAGTCAGACGAATGTCTATATGACGAGTACGAACACCCTGTTTTCCATTGTTTTGTTGTATATCCATAAGCGTTTATAACTGGAATTTATTAATAAAATGTTCTATCCATTGCGAGCCTGCGAGTAATGCAAGAAGCCTCCAAGACGACAAATGAGTGAAACCATTTTGTCGGACGGTGGTACTTCTTGCATAGAATACCCATTAAAAATGGGGCATTACATACCTTAATGCAAGCATTGTCTTTGTCCGAACTATGCCATTTGTCTGTCAACTTTAAGAGTGGCTATTGTCACCTATATCCATTTGGATAATCAATAGTTTTACTTTCCCCTTAGTTTGGCTTCTCCAAAAACACATCACTAACCGGAATCCACCAGTTCCAAATGCAAGCAGTCAATCAAAGTTTGTAGGTTTGGATTTCGCTTTATCATCTTTTGAAGTATCATCGCAGGTGTTTCAGTCATCAATAAGAAATCCGCAATATCAAGTCCGTTCTTGCGCTGTTCGTCTGTGGCGCATTGTTCCAAACTATCACTCAATACAACTTTAGAACATACGGAAGTGAGTAAAGCCATCTTGGTTTGCCAAACCTCTCTTGCACCCAAATCCGGGCATAGCATAACCGACCGACCTTTCAATACACTTACCACGTCAGACTTGAAGCATCCATGCATTCCACCTGTTGCCAACCATATAAATTCCGGCATATAATGGGTAGCTATCAATGCGGATTTTTCGCTTTCCACAATAGCAACAGGTTTGGTCGGATTCTCAGATAACAGATGTTCGCCAAACAAACATTGCTTCAAATTGTAGTTTGGGAGATTCAGTTCTGTATGTACCCAACTAACATAACTTCTTGGCTCTTTTGTCCGATGTCCTGTTTCTGCATCATACAACATTATCTTCCCTGTTCGTACATTACCTTGCCAATCAATTTGCCAATAGACAGTAGAACCGCCCCACTTCTTTGATGTGCCAACATGATATAGTTGGAATATCTGAGAAGTCTCATCTTTACCCAACACCCCAGACAGGTAGATGTACAATGGATTCATACCATAGTTAGTAAGAGTACGTTTCATTAGTTCATTGTCAACAAAAGAGGTTGGAGGCAGTAAATTGGGCTTAGGCTTATCGGCTTCAATGAAGTTATCCTTGTTGTAATCCACTACCATTGGGTTATCATGAAAATAATCCGATGGAGTGTAATGGTATTGGCAAGATTGCTCATGGTCACATCTGCCTACATAATCAGGAAAAGTTATTTCTCCTTGGCTATCTATGTACTTGACAAAACATTGTTTCTTTCCACACTTCGGGCATGAAAGTTTTGACCCACGCTTATATTTTTGAAGAGAAAATCTATATTCAGCCATACTTCTTCATTTTGTTATTGCAGTCCGTGCAGTTTGCACTTATTGCAGTTTTGCAGAAATCCTATGTCAGCGCAAAGTGCAAACTGCAACAACTGCAAACTGCAAAAGGTGTCGTTTATTGCAGCTTCTCATATTCACCTCGCTTTACTTTCTTGATAACCTTATTCGTAGCAAGGCTAACCAAAGAATACATTACCGACCTTTCCGACAACCCTACTTCTTTTCCGGCTTGAATGGCATCGGCAGTAGTGAAAGTTGCGGAAAGGCAATCAAGCAATTCTCTTTTTTGCGGTTCAACGCTCTCTCGCAACATATATTTCTGAATGTTGGTATAACAGTTCTCAAAGTATTCACTCAATGCAATAGCAGATTTGGTTGAGTCAATATCCACAAAATCCTTGTGTTCTTCACCGCAAGCCCAACGAAGGATTTGCAAGACTAAAGCTAAACGAGCCGTAATCATGGGAGCTTTAATCACTCTGCTATCCACCAATCCATCATCTTGGATTTGATTAACAGCCCGAACTGCATTATTGCGCCAGTTTGTAAAATAGGCTTTGGCTTCCGAAGAAAATTCCAATACATTATGTATGGCTCTGTCATCTTCATTCTCTATAAATGGCAAACTAATTACCTTATTTATAATAGAATCCCACATTGATGAGTATTTACCAAAAGTTGATACGGAAGATTCTTCATCCAGCCCCCAATCTGAAATTTCCTGAGACGATGGATAAACAAAAATTATTCTGTCTATCAGCCCATTGTCTTTATATCCTTTCTCTATCAGTTCGTGCATACGTGTCGTTTGCATCGTGCCGACAATATTTATAAAAGGATGCTCTATATGAATAGGTACAGGGATGCTACATCTTGAAATATCCAATGGTTTTCCGCTAAAGGCTGTCAATAGCTGCTCAATGAGTTGTCCTTTGCTATATTGATTCACGGCATTAAACATTCCCATAATTTCATCCACATATACCACGACACCTCGCTGATTGTCATCCAACGCACGCATTAAAGCTTCCGGTGTAAAATCGGATATGATGGTTCTTCGTAAAATTGGTTTGTCCGGCAATGAAGAGGACTTGTCTTTTTTAGCCTTATTGTTTTCAACCAAGCTATTATAATGCTCCATATCCAATTTAAATTGTTTGATGATTTTGGCATCATGCTTTCGGATAGGACGGAATGCAAAATCCAAAGGTGGGGTTTTGCCCATTCCGGGACGACCTACCAATATCATATAAAGGGCAGGATTACTAATCCATCCACCACGAATACGAATATTGACAGCGTTGCCGATAGCGGTTGACACTGCCACCAAAAGAGAAGCCATCATATATTCTATGGAATAATTCTCTTGTCGGGATAGAGCCAATATCATATCTTGAATTTTGTCAGGAAAAGCATCCAAAGGAATCTTGTTTTCAAAGATCCCTTCAAATTCCATTCTGAGCGCATTGCATAAATTGGTTGAATCCATTAGAATTTGGTATTTCTTTTTGACTTTATGAATTGGGCGGCTTCATCTTCCAAGTTTTTATCAGATTTGATTTTGCCGGCATGGAGCCATTCGTCAATTTCCGATTTTAGAAACATGATACGCTTCCCTCTTTTGTGGAATGGGATTAGATGACAACTCGTCCAGCCATATACAGTTTGCTCTGCCGGGTGACTGGGAATATAATCACACAATTCCTTAAGGTTCATCCATTGTTCGGTTGGAACGCTTTGATTCTGATTGTTTAATCCATCTATTTTAGAATCCAGCTCATTCAATTTATCCATCAACCACGACATTGCTTTGGGCAAATCTTCAAATGTAATGTTCTTCTCACTCATATTGCTACTTGTTTTTTGATTTTTCGGCAAAATAACAGCGATTACGCATACTGATTTCATAGTGTAATACATCACATAAATAAGCAGTAACGAAACATAATCATCATAAGGATTACCCATTGATTATCAACATGAATAGTGGAGAATATCAGTAGTAGATTTTTATGATAATGTCTTCAATCATAAAGGAATCATAAGATGGTCAGAAGAAAAGACCATAGATAAAAACAAAAAGCCACCCACGCAGATTTTACGCAGATGGCTATACTTACAAAGTATAATAATGGTTATTTTGTTTGAGATAAATCCAATTTAATGGTTTCTGTAGCTTTCTCTTTCTTTTCATCAACAACCTTTGCATACACCTGTGTTGTTCGCACATTTGTATGTCCCAACATTTTGCTGACCGTATAAATATCAGTTCCTCCAGCCAGTTGCAGGGTTGCGTAGCTGTGCCTAAAACAATGGAAGGTAATGTGTTTGGTGATTCCGGCAGCTTCAACCCACTTTTTGACAGGACGGTTTATCCAAGAAGGGTCAGGAAGTCCGGCAAAAACCAAAAGTTCACCCTCTTTTTGCTCTCCACAGAGATTATATGCTTGCTCTGATATAGGCATATATTCAACTCCTTTTGTCTTTTGCTGAGTAAAATTCAACCGATAGCCTCCATTGAACATTTCCACTTCCGACCACTTCAACTTCTGAATGTCGCAATGACGGATTCCTGTTAAAGCAGAGAACAAGGCAGCACGTTTCAGTAATGGGTCACAAGGTGTTTGAGCCAGTCGGTTTAATTCCTCTACCGTGAGATATTCTCTCCGGCTTTCCCTTTCTTGAATGCCTTTGACTTTTGCAGAAATATCAATAGTCAGATATCCGTCTATAAAAGCCTGTTTCAATCCGGCTTTGAAGATAGAGAAATAGGTTGCTGCTGTATTTTGAGAAATCGTACCTCGTTTAGTGCCTCCTTGTGGGGCATTCATTATGAATTGCCGGAACGATTCAACCATCTTTAAGTCTATTTGCGAAAAGAGAATGGTGTCACCTTTTGCGAAAATCTTCAATAATTCATGCACTCTCCTCCAGTTGACAATGATAGAATCAGAGCTATGGGCATGCCTTGTTCGCTGCACATGGTCGAAGTACTCAATGAAATTACTTCGGGAGCGTTCCAACTGCTCCGCCTGTTCTGCATCGGTATCGGCATATAAAGCTGCATTGTCGTATTCCTTTTGTCGTAGGCTTCTGACCTTGTCGGCATAGATACATGATTCCTGGTCTAATTGCGACTTACATTGAATGACACCGTTCAAATCTCGCTTCGGCTTATAAGTGGTTTTGCCTTCGGCATTAGTCCTTGCATTGCGTGACTTATCCCAAATAGGTGTTGTAATGGTACGATTGAGATATTCACGCACTCTTTGTGGCGTATCTTTTCCGGATTGAAATACAGGATAAGATTCCACATAAAGATACCATTCATCACGATATTCAGATTTGCGGAGCTTTACCGACACTCGTGTATTGACTAATGCTTTCTTCATCGCTTCACACCTTTATATAAGTTATCAATTTCTTTCTTGGGTACATACACAAAGTTCCCAATCTGCCGGGTAGGGATAGAGTATTTGCGTATATGGAGATAAACTGTACTTTCATTCACAAGAAACTTCTCTGTGATTTCTCCAATGGTATAACAATCTTTCGGCTCCAGACTATATAGTTTGGCAACAGGTTTCGGCTTTGTGAGAGCTTTCTTGCGTGGAGGATAGAGTTTCATCAGTTCTGCTTTTGATAGTAATGTCTGTCTTTCTCCTGCATTTACACTGGGAATTGTACCCTTACGAATCAAACGATAAAGAGTTTCCTTGCTTATGCCAAACAATGCGTATGCTTCAGGAACCGTGATGTACTCTTTGGACTTGGGTATCTTCTTAACCACTTCGTCCAACCTTTGCAATCTTTGTTCTTCATCCTTACGTCGCTTCCATGCAATTTTGGAACATTTGGGAGAGCAATACCAAGATTCTATTGTTTTGGCTAAAAACTCTTCTCCACAAATCTGGCACTTCCGTTTTATTTCAAATTTTGCTGCTGGCATAATCTACTTTTTACTTATATTCCTCATTCTCAATACCGGCATTCTTGTAAGTGTCACATTATCTACTTTTAAGTGTCGGTACAATTATGGTACAAATATACGATAAAAATCCGAGAAATAAGCAAAGCCAAAGAAAAGTCTACAAAAAGATATAGGGCGTAACTTGTTGAGTTACACCCTATATTCCTATTTATTGTTATCGTTATTTATCGATACTTACTTCACTTCCTCGAAGTCAGCATCCTGAATATCTTCTTTATTATTAGAAGAACCCTGATTAGCCTGTTGTCCTGCACCCGGACCAGCCTGAGCGCCACCTTGTGCACCACTCTGAGCATACATTTCAGCGCTGGCAGCCTGGAATGCTGTATTCAGTTCAGCCATGGCAGTATCAATAGCAGACAAATCCTGTGCTTTATGAGCATCTTTCAGTTTCTGAAGAGCAGCTTCAATCGGAGCTTTCTTATCAGCCGGCAACTTGTCGCCTAATTCCTTCAACTGATTTTCAGTAGAGAAAATCATGGAGTCAGCTTGATTCAATTTGTCAATCTTTTCACGTTCCTTCTTGTCTGCTTCTGCATTAGCTTCAGCTTCGGCTTTCATCTTTTCGATTTCTTCCTTGCTCAAACCAGAGGAGGCTTCGATACGGATAGCTTGTTCCTTGCCGGTAGCTTTATCCTTGGCAGATACTTTCAAGATACCGTTGGCATCGATATCGAATGTCACCTCAATCTGAGGAACACCACGACGAGCCGGAGCAATACCAGTCAAATTGAACTGACCGATTGACTTGTTTTGTGCAGCCATCGGACGTTCACCTTGAAGTACGTGGATAGTCACTTCAGTCTGGTTATCGGCAGCTGTAGAGAAGGTCTCACTCTTGCGGGCCGGGATAGTAGTGTTTGCATCAATCAACTTAGTCATTACACCACCCAATGTTTCGATACCCATTGACAACGGAGTAACATCCAGCAATACCACACCTTTGATTTCATCTGTCAAAACAGCACCCTGAACGGCAGCACCTACAGCAACCACTTCGTCAGGATTAACACCCTTGGAAGGAGTCTTACCGAAGAATTTTTCTACCAATTCCTGAACAGCCGGAATACGTGAAGAACCACCAACAAGGATTACCTCATCGATATCAGAGTTGCTCAAGCCTGCATCGCTCATAGCCTTCTTGCAAGGTTCAAGACAAGCCTGAATCAAATTGTGAGCCAAAGCTTCAAATTTAGCACGTGTCAAAGTCTTAACCAAGTGCTTAGGCATACCATCTACGGGCATGATGTATGGCAGATTGATTTCTGTTGAAGTAGAAGAAGACAATTCAATCTTAGCTTTTTCAGCAGCTTCTTTCAGACGTTGCATAGCCATCGGATCTTTTGTCAAATCGGCACCTTCGTCATTCTTGAATTCCTGTACCAACCAGTCAATGATTACCTGGTCGAAGTCATCACCACCCAAGTGAGTATCACCGTTAGTAGAAAGTACTTCGAATACACCACCACCAAACTCAAGGATAGAGATATCGAATGTACCACCACCAAGGTCGAATACAGCAATCTTCATATCTTTGTGAGCCTTATCAAGACCATAAGCCAAAGCAGCAGCTGTCGGTTCGTTCACAATACGTTTCACTTCCAGACCTGCAATCTGACCAGCTTCTTTAGTAGCCTGACGTTGTGAGTCCGAGAAGTATGCCGGAACGGTGATAACGGCTTCTGTAACTTCTTGTCCCAGATAATCCTCAGCAGTTTTCTTCATCTTCTGCAGAATCATAGCTGAAATTTCCTGCGGAGTATAAAGACGTCCGTCAATATCTACACGCGGAGTATTATTGTCACCTTTCACTACTTTATAAGGAACACGAGCAGTTTCCTTCTGTACCTGATCCCAGGTTTCACCCATGAAACGCTTGATAGAGAAAATAGTACGTTGCGGATTAGTGATTGCCTGACGTTTTGCAGGATCACCTACTTTACGTTCGCCACCGTCAACAAATGCAACGATAGACGGAGTGGTACGTTTACCTTCGCTGTTTGCGATTACTACCGGTTCATTACCTTCAAATACTGAAACACATGAATTTGTGGTTCCTAAGTCAATACCAATAATCTTTCCCATAATTATATATCTTTATTTATTTGTTTTCAATTAAACTGATTTCTTGGCGAATGGTTCACGAAGGACTTCTTTTTTCTTTGGTGCACCAACCGCACGCCCTTCATAAAACAAACGGTATGCCAAAAATAAGAATGTGACAAAGGCTGACAAAATGACTGATTTATTTGCTATATGATACTTTTAAATGGATTCATATAAGGCAAGAATGTCAGAACTCCACCAAATAAAAAACCTGTCAGCATCCTAGCATAATGCCATAAATGCAATCGGCCTGTTTTCTCGTTTATGAGAAAACAGGCCGACCCATATCAATTCGAATGTAGATGGATTATTGTTTCTTCAACACCAACAATTCATTTCCATTTTCACCTAACAAATATACTTTATCATCTTTCATGCTGAAACTTTTTGTTTCATTCAAAGCATTCAGCACGATAGTTTCAGTTTCCATATCAGGACACATCATCATGGTAGTAGCAACATTGTCAAATCTCAAAGAATTGGGTTTTCCATCTTCCTGCATTAACGCACCATTTATGGTATTACAGCCCACATTACCGTAAATGCGGCTTTCATCCAAATTAAAACCGATAAAAGGGGTCACCTCAGCCGTACCTACAATCTTCTTTCCATTCACCAATTCAATAACCCATTCTCCTGAAAGATCAGACAGTGACACTTCCGGAGCCGCCTTCTTTTCCAAAGTCATCAACGGCTGACCATCTTGATTACATAGAGTTATCACGTCGGGCTTGTCAGAAACCGTCTGGAAAGAAGTCACTTTATCCAATGCACCCAATACCATCTGCTCAGTCTTCATATCAGGGCACATCATGCGGGTACTTCCTATCTGTCCAAACTTCAATGTACCTGGCTTCAGAGAGTCGGCTTCAAAACTTCCCATCATACGGTTACATCCGCTATTGCCATAAATACGTTTCTGAGCTACATCAAAACCAATGAAAGGCATTCTCTCTGTAGATATCTTCTGTCCATCCACCTCTGTAATATTCCATTCCCCATCCAGAGAAGAAACAGACAACATATTCTTTCCACTACCACAAGATACAATCAATGCTCCGGCACAAACAGCCATCATTTTCAATACTAGTTTTTTCATATTATTTTTTTGTTAAATCTGTTAGTTTAGTGTGCAAAACTAACCATTTTATTTTTCACTATAGCAATTATACACAAAAATTTTATACCTTTGTATCAATTTATATATACTAACACTTAAAGCAATGAAAAGGTTTTTAGCCATTTTAATTGGGGCAACAAGCTGTAGCCTATGCACTTATGCACAAAACGGATATATAGTCACGACTACTTCACAACAAACAAGTATTTCCGTAGAATCTTTGGAAAAACAGTTTATAAACGATCATTTCAAGTATTACAACCTGTGTGACTGGACACCAGGCATGAAATTCATGGTGATGCCGGAACGTAAAGACATCATTATTCCTCCTTTTAAATCGGCGGAAACCAACAAGGAGGTGGATACAGGAGAGTTAAAACATAAGATTTTTGAATATCTGGGTTCGGAAATTACCGAACGGGGCTTTGTACATTTTAACTTTGAATGTGAAGGGCAACAATATTATCACGAACTTAAAAACACCACTCTGGAACAATATTGCCTGAAGCCCAAAGCCGGTATTCCTACCCTTGCCTACCTGGGTGATGTGGACATAGCCAAAGAACTGCTGGAAGGACAAACCCTATATATGCGTACCAATAAAGTACGTATAGATGATCCCAACAGCATATCGGGCTATAAAGAGGTCCCGATTGGTATAAATGAAGAAGTAACAGTAACAGCTGTCGGAGTGGGCAGCCGCGCATACCCTGTAAAAATCGTATTCCAAGACAAGAAAGGAAACACCTACTATCAGCCGGTAGCTATATCAAAGACTAATTGTGGCATGGCAGACAGTGATTTTATTATGGAAAATAAAAATAAATATTTTCCAAATTCATTTAGCTTCAGTAATGCAAATACAAAAAAATCAAAGAATCTGATGAGTAAATATGGGAAAAAACCTGTCTATCTGAAAGCGGAAACGGAATGTCTGGATGAAACAGACACTCCGGTGAGACTTCCCCGATATACACAATTCACCATCAAAAATATAATCTCACAAAACAACTCTCCTTACGTCTTTTTAGAACTGGAAGACATAGATGGAAAGAATTATAAGATAAAAGCTGCATTCACCCATACGAGTGTAGTTGATGTGATTTTACAATCAGACAATTATTTTACGGATCTATTCGGCATAGGCAACTTACGAACCAAGTATCCGAATATCACAGAAGAAGTTTGGAACATGATAAGCCGCGGTAAGGTACGAAAAGGAATGACAACCGACGAATGTCGTCTGGCATTGGGTAATCCCATGCGCATTCATATAGTCACGGGGGGCTATGAAACATGGTCCTACGAAAGAAAAACCTTAGATTTCACCAATAAGAAACTAGACCGTATCCACTAATACCCAAAATATTTTGTTATCTTTGCCCTGTGAACGGTAATGTCTGCCGGGCATTTTATTTTAACAAGAATAAAAAACAGCAAATGGGTAAAGTATTAATTATCGGTGCAGGCGGTGTAGGTACTGTCGTAGCACACAAAGTGGCTCAGAATCCGGATGTATTCACTGACATCATGATCGCCAGCCGTACAAAATCAAAATGTGATGCAATCGTAAAAGCTATCGGCAATCCAGCTATTAAGACTGCACAGGTAGATGCGGACAATGTAGACGAACTGGTAGCCCTGTTTAATAGTTTCAAACCCGAAATCGTCATCAATGTAGCTCTGCCTTATCAAGATCTGACCATCATGGAAGCTTGTCTGAAAGCCGGGGTGAATTATCTGGATACAGCAAACTATGAACCAAAGGATGAAGCTCATTTCGAATACAGCTGGCAATGGGCTTATAAAAAACGTTTTGAAGACGCAGGACTGACAGCGATACTGGGTTGTGGGTTCGACCCGGGAGTAAGTGGCATTTATACAGCCTACGCAGCAAAACATCATTTTGACGAGATGCACTACTTGGATATTGTGGACTGTAATGCCGGCAACCATCACAAAGCGTTCGCTACCAATTTTAATCCTGAAATCAATATCCGCGAAATTACTCAGAACGGACGTTATTATGAAGAAGGCAAATGGGTGACCACCAAGCCATTGGAATACCACAAGGATCTGACTTATCCCAATATCGGTCCTCGTGATTCCTACTTGCTGTATCATGAAGAGCTGGAATCATTAGTTAAGAATTTCCCGACCATCAAACGTGCTCGCTTTTGGATGACTTTCGGTCAGGAATACCTGACTCATCTGCGTGTCATTCAGAATATCGGTATGGCCCGCATTGACGAAATAGATTATAACGGAGTGAAAATTGTTCCGTTACAATTCCTAAAAGCCGTACTCCCCAATCCACAGGATCTAGGAGAAAATTATGAAGGCGAAACTTCTATCGGATGCCGCATCCGAGGCGTAAAGGATGGCAAAGAACGTACTTACTATGTTTACAACAACTGTAGCCATCAAGAAGCTTACAAAGAAACTGGAATGCAGGGAGTAAGCTATACAACTGGAGTTCCAGCCATGATTGGAGCCATGATGTTCCTGCAAGGATTGTGGAAACGTCCGGGAGTATGGAATGTGGAAGAGTTTGATCCCGATCCATTTATGGAACAACTGAACAAACAAGGTTTGCCTTGGCATGAAGTATTCGATGGTGATCTAGAACTTTAAAATAGTGATTAATGGCCCATAATTCATACTTGGGCCACACTACCCATTAATCATTAACCACTAAAAAATGAACATAGGAGATAAAGCCCCGGAAATATTAGGCTTAAACGAAAAAGGAGAAGAAATTCGTTTAAGTAATTATAAAGGAAAAAAGATAGTACTCTATTTTTATCCTAAGGATATGACATCGGGTTGTACTGCCCAGGCATGTAATTTGCGTGATAATTATGCGGAACTGCGCGCCCATGGTTATGAAGTAATCGGTGTCAGTGTGAATGATGCCAAATCGCATCAGAAATTTATAGAAAAGAATGAGCTACCCTTTACTCTTATTGCCGATACCGACAAGAAGTTGGTAGAACAATTCGGAGTATGGGGAGAAAAAAGTATGTACGGACGTAAATATATGGGTACATTCCGTACAACTTTCATCATTAACGAAGAAGGCGTGATTGAACGTATCATCTCTCCCAAAGAGGTGAAAACAAAAGAGCACGCACAACAAATTTTATAAACCAACAGATTTATGGCAAAAAAAGATAACGAAGAAATTCCATTCTCAGCAAGTCCGAGTGCCGGAAATAGTGAAAAACTGAAAGCGCTGCAAGCTGCAATGGATAAGATAGAGAAAACTTTTGGTAAAGGCTCTATCATGAAAATGGGTGATGACAACGTACAGGAAGTGGAAGTGATTCCTACCGGGTCTATCGCCTTGAACGCCGCATTAGGGGTAGGCGGCTATCCCAAAGGTAGAATCATAGAAATTTATGGTCCCGAATCATCCGGTAAGACTACATTGGCTATCCATGCCATTGCTGAAGCTCAGAAGGCAGGCGGCATTGCCGCTTTCATTGATGCCGAGCATGCTTTCGATCGTTTCTATGCGGCCAAACTGGGAGTGGATGTAGATAACTTATGGATATCACAACCCGATAATGGTGAACAGGCACTTGAAATTGCTGAGCAATTGATACGCTCATCCGCCATTGATATCATTGTTATCGACTCTGTCGCGGCATTGACTCCGAAAGCTGAAATTGAAGGAGATATGGGTGATAACAAAGTAGGTTTACAGGCACGTTTGATGTCTCAGGCTTTGCGCAAGCTTACGTCAGCCATCAGCAAGACCAATACAACTTGTATTTTTATCAACCAGTTGCGTGAAAAAATCGGTATCATGTTTGGTAACCCTGAAACAACTACCGGTGGTAATGCTCTGAAATTCTACGCTTCCGTACGTTTGGATATCCGTCGCTCCACTCAACTGAAAGATGGTGAAGAAGTAATCGGCAACCAGACTAAAGTAAAAGTGGTGAAAAACAAAGTGGCACCTCCTTTCCGTAAAGCCGAATTCGATATCATGTTTGGTGAAGGGATCTCAAGAGCTGGTGAAATCATTGATTTAGGTGCTGATTTAGGCATTATCAAGAAAAGCGGTTCATGGTACAGCTACAACGAAACCAAACTGGGACAAGGACGTGACGCCTCCAAACAAGTGATTCAGGACAACCCCGAACTGGCGGAAGAACTGGAAGGTCTGATTTTCGCAGCACTGAAAGAACAAGAATAATTTGATTTTTACTATAAAAAAGGAAGCCATCTTAATGACTTCCTTTTATTATAACCTAGCTCCTATTCTATAATTACTTCTTCAAATCGAATCCCAACATCAAACCGTCATAAGATCCGGCTACACTATTAATGGTGGCAGCAGTAGAATTCACTTTAGAAACAGTACCTGTAATCGTTTTCAATACTGACATTAATTTATCCGCATTAAAGACCAGACTCATATCACTTCCGGTCACAGTGACATGAGCAACAGTTTTTACTCCCAATTTTCCCTTCATAGTAATGGTCTTTTCCTTATCATCGAACGTGTAAGTGCCACTCATTGTACGTTTTTTCAATGTGTATGAATAAGTTCCATCTTCATTAAAAGTATACTCACAGCCACTCATCCCTATTCTGTCATAGACAGTCTGCATCTTCTCCTCCACTTCTTTCGCAGCTACTTCTCCACCGGCTTTAGCCAGTAAATTTTCACTTTCGAACTGGCATTGCGGACCTACATATTTCCAAGTACCTATAATAGAAGATGAAGTTGTTGCTTTATCACCTACTACCGCTTTTGCTACGCCAGTCAATATAGATTTCAAATCTTGAGCATTGGCATTAACCAAAATGGCAAACATAGCCAAACACATACATAAACATTTCAACAAAGTTTTACTATTCATGTTTTATTGATTTTAATTGTTTGCAAAGATAAACAATAAACATTACAACCAAAGCAAATAATCGACCAATTGGCTTATTTTACCTTCTAATAAAAGAGACGTACCGAAAGTTTTCCAGTACGCCTCAAACAATCTTTACCAAGGTATAACAAATACTTATTCCAACTTTTCAAGTATAATTTAAAATCAACAGCTAATCGTTATATCAACGTTTCAGATTCGGATTCTTCTCAACTTCCTTCGGAGGATAATTATGATAAATGGAAGCCTCACCATTCCAAGGAACAGTTACAGACATATTCTCTTCCATTTTCAAATCTTCCTGAAGAGCATAGGTAAAAGTCGTCTTAGTTTCTTCGTCGTAGCTATAAGTCAATGTACCGGCAGGAACCAATACTTCATCCTGAGAACCACTACGGTAGTCATAACTTTCTTTGAGACGGTTCATGCGGAACTCATCAGAACGACGGGTTACCATAGCCAATACATAACCAGCCACTTCATAACCGTGTTCTTCATATGCTGCTTCTGCCAGTTGTTCAGCACTCATAGCATCCACAGCAGCTACAAATGATTCATCGGAACAAGCACGTGCACGTACCTGCTTTAGAGCAGATTTAGCCAAGCTGAGATCCTTTCCTGCGCGTGCCGCAGATTCGGCATACCAAAGAAGAACTTCTGAATAGCGGATTAGTTGATGTCGTTTGTTAATACACATACCTCCCCAAATAGGTTTGGTGTAATCGAAAGCAGCCGATGCAGGAAGTCCTGTCACAGGGTCTTTATTGACGGTAAACGCCACAAACATCGGGCGATAATCGGCAAATACTGCATTCGTACCATTATAGGGCTTTCCATCCGTAGTTGCCCACCAGTCAACCAACACTCCATTGTTTAATAGAATTTGTTTTGAATAAACAGCATCTTTACGAGGACCATCAGGAAAGTTTTTCCAATAACGGCGCTCTGCCAAAAAATCCCCCCAGCCACTCCAAAGTTTTCCTGATTGATGACAAGATGAAAGTTGTGAATCCCATTCCTGCCAACCGCCAAAATTAGAATTGTAATCTATTCCAAGGAGCGTCTCATTATGATGGTTTTTACCATAAGAGAAAACATCCTTCCATTCAGAAAGCAAAGAGTGGTCATAGGTACCCTTATTCACGCCATCCATTACTTCCTTAGCCTTGTCAGCCGCATTTGCATAATACTCGGTCTTATTCAAAGGGTAACCTGCCATCGCCATATAAACAGCTGCCAAAGTCGCCTTTACTGTCTGATCTGAAACGTAAATATTCTGTCCTTCAATGGAACGGTTAGCTTCCGTATATTTAGCCGGCAGGTTACAGGCTTCGGCAGCGTTCAAGTCTGACACGATTTGCTCATATACTTCTGCAACCGTCGATAGAGGTGTCAAATTGTTGTCTGGCAAATTATGAAGATTCATAGGCAACGGACCAAAAACACGCACCAAATTAAAATAAGCGAATGCACGCCAGTAGTAACCCTGACCAAGAGCAATATTGATTTCCTCTTGAGAAGTCATAGCCTTTCCAGCATTATCAATGATTAAATTTGCTGCCTTGATGATCGTATAAAAACGACTCCAAGTTCCTTCAAGACCTTTTGTGTCAGAAGGAGATTCAAAGGCATCTGCAGAAAGATAAGCACCCTTGTTTGATCCCGTAGTTGAGGTTACGTCATCTCCCTGGCATTGCACAATCATCGGATTAGAGTTACATTGGGATGCCTGTACTTTGGCATATAGGGCATAAACACTCATATCCAGTTCGTTTTGATTGGAAAAGAAATTTTCAGGGGTTAATTTTCCTTTCGGGTTTTCAGTCAGAAAATCACTGCAAGAAGGCATTGCCAACATAGATGCTGCAATAAAGCAGCCTAATACTATTTTATTTTTCATAATTGTCAATCATTTAGAAGTTCATACGTACACCAAAAGTAAAAGTTCTAGGAGTAGGATAAGTACCCGTATCAATACCATTTGCACGATCACCATAGTCACTTGAAAAAGAGTAACCAGCAGGATTGGATCCCTTGTAACTGGAAATAGTGAAGAGATTCTGAATACTGAAACTGAGTCGCAGGTCGGCTATTTTGGTCATGCTTTTCGGAAAATCGTAAGCTAAAGTCACATTCTCGCAACGGAAATAATCTGCATTCTCCACCCATTTGGTCGAATTGCCCAGATATTGATTGTT